>QIKY01000041.1 GCA_003233175.1 Planctomycetaceae bacterium
TGTTTGCTCGCATCTTTGTTTCTCTTTCTCCAATGACAAATGACAAATAACTATTGATAAATTTCTTCTTCCCGTGCAAATCAGACAATTAATTCTCGAACGGTTCTAACGTGTGGACTCCAACGGCGCGTGTTTTATGGCGGCAAAGGTTTCGGCCAAGTGCAGGCCGGTTTTGGAAAGGGGGTTTTGCGCCAGCGCTTCCGGCGTTCCTTCAGCCACGATGGCGCCGCCCGCGGGACCGGCGTCGGGACCTAGGTCGATGATGTAATCGGCGGCGCGCATCAGTTGGGAATTGTGTTCGACGATGATCAGCGAATGGCCGACGTTCAAAAGTGCGTCGAAGCAGTCGAGCAGTTTGATAACATCAGAAAAATGCAGGCCCGCCGTGGGTTCGTCGAGCAAAAAGAGCGTGCGTTTGCGTTTGGAGGAAGAAAGATGGCTGGCCAGTTTGAGCCGCTTGGCTTCACCGTCGGAAAGGGTGTTGGCGGGCTGGCCCAGGCGGAGGTATTCGAGTCCAACATCGATCAACCGACCCAGTTTGGCCTGTACTTTCGCCTGCCCGCGAAAAAAGGCGAAGGCCTCGCGAATGGTCATCTCGAGCACATCGGCGATGCTGCGATTGCGGTAACGCACTTCGAGAATTTTCCGCTGGAAGCGGGCCCCGCCGCACTGCGCGCATTTCATGTAGACGTCGGGCAGAAACTGCATGTCGATCTTGGTGAGGCCGTCGCCCTTGCAGGCGGTGCAGCGGCCGCCATCGACATTAAAACTGAAATGGCCGGCGGTGTAGTTGTGCGTGCGGGCTTCGAGCGTGGTGGCGAACACATTTCGGATGTCGTCGAAGGCTTTGATGTAAGTGACCGGGTTGGAACGCGGCGAGCGTGCGATAGCCGACTGATCAATCGCCACGATTTCATCGATTTGCCCATCGCCGAACACGTCGTCGTAGGGCAACGCGGCCGGAGCCTCCTGTTTTTTTCTGCGCAACAATGCGGGATACAGCGTGCCGTTGATCAGGCTGCTCTTGCCGGCGCCGCTCACGCCCGTGACCAAACACAACACGCCCAGCGGGAAGCGAACGGTGAGGTTTTTGAGGTTATTTCCTCTGGCGCCTTGGAGTTGGATCCAGCCGCGCGTGGTCGGGCGGCGTTTGGCCGTGAGGCTGGCGCCCCGACGCCACGTGAGATATTCGCCCGTTAAACTGGCGCCGGGCGCTTGCAGCGCCGCGGGACGGCCTTGAAAGACGACTCGCCCGCCGCGCTCGCCCGCTTCCGGGCCCATTTCCACCACCTCGTCGGCGGCGCGCAACATGCCCTCTTGGTGCTCCACCACGATCACCGTGTTGCCGCGATCGCGCAACTTCCGCACACATTCGATAATCGCCTGCACATCGTGGGGATGCAGGCTCACGGTCGGCTCATCGAGCACATACAGCATGTTCACCAAACTGGAGCCCAAGGCCGACGTCAACCGCACGCGTTGGATCTCGCCGCTGCACAACGTTCGCAACCGGCGATCGATTTCCAGGTAGTCGAGGCCCACCTCTCGCAAGTAATGCAACCTTGTTTTTACCTGCCCCAGAAGTTGTTTTGAAATGGCCTCTTCGGTCGCCGAGAGTTCCAGCGTGTGGAAAAACTCTCGCGCCTCGCGCACCGGCAGCGCCGTGATTTCAGCAAAATTCTTTCCGCCGATGCGCGTCGCCAGCGCCAGCCGATGCAACCTCGCGCCGCCGCAAGCGGAGCAACGCCGGTAGCTGCGCCAGCGACTGAGGAACACGCGGATGTGAACTTTGTATTTACGTTTTTCCAACCAGCGGAAGAAGCCGTCCAGGCCGCCAAAATTTCGCTCCGCGACACCCTCTTGAATCAGTTGCCGCGAGCGGGCGTCTAGCTCGCAAAAAGGGAGGTCGGTCGGAATGCCGTAGTCGTCGGCTAGCGCCAGCAGTTCCTCTTTTTCATGGACATAGGCCGGCGTATTCCAAGGCGCGATCGCGCCTTCGCGCAATGTTTTTTTAGGATGGGGCGCCACCAGGTTCATGTCGACGCCGACCACGTCGCCGAAACCTTCGCACGTGGGGCACGCGCCCAGAGGACTGCGCGCACTAAACAGACGCGGCTCCTGCGTGGGAAAATCGATCTGGCAGGTTTCGCAACGGAGCGATTCACTAAAAGAAAGCCGGGCCCAATCCTGCACCTCGATTTGACACACAACCGCCCGCCCCGGCTGTTCCTCCGGCAGCATTTCCGGTGGTGTGTTCACCAGCAACGTGCAGCGGCCTTCACTCTTGGCGTAGGCCGTTTCGAGGGAATCGCGAATTCGATTCTCATCGGCGCCGCCGCTGGCCAGGCGGTCGACCACGACCTGTAGCAGGACGGCTTCCTTTCCGCCGTTCGAGTCGGTCGGCTTATCACTGAGCGCGGCGTCGGAGAAGCCCGGCGTTTTCAAAAAGCCGGGCTTCTGAACTGAGGCGTCGTTCAATGAAACGATCTTCCCAGCGACCACGGCGCGGACAAAACCGTCTTCGCGCAGCTCGTCAATAACTTCCTGGAGCGATTCATCCGTCGCGACCGGGCGAGGAAAGGCGATCATGTATTTTAGCCCGGCGGGCCATGAGCCGATGACGCGAGCAATTTCGTCGGGTGAATCAGGTGAGACGGCGCTGCCACATTGAGGGCAGAAAACACGGCCGATTTTGGCGAACAGCAGCCGCAGGAAATCGTCTATTTCGGTCACGCCGCCAATCGTGGCGCGACCGCCGCGCGATAGCTCCCGCCGTCGGACCGCCACCGCCGGGGGGATGTTGTCGATGCGTTCGGCGGGCGGTTTTTCCAAACGCGTGAGAAACTGCCGCGTGTAGGCGGAAAAACTCTCTATGTAACGCCGCTGCCCTTCTGCATGGAGCGTATCGAGCGCCAGGCTCGTTTTGCCGCTGCCGCTCACCCCGCAAATGGCAATCAGCTTCCGCAACGGCAAGTCAAGATCGACCTCTTGCAGGTTGTGCGTGGAAACGCCGCGTAGTTCTATAAAAGCAGACGACAACAATCGACTCCCGCCGACGAAAATACCTTGCATGCAAACTCTGCATGATACGCTTTTTTCCCCGCCGGTGCAGCAACCGGCGCCGTTGGAGTTCATGCTTGAGCGAGCGTGTTTTGAAGATGCTATAAAGAAAGCACGCTAAAGCGTACACTCCAACGACGCGGCCGGGATGGTCGATCGGTTGCAGAGCGAACGCCGTTGGCGAATAATGAGGGTCTCTTCCCGATCTGCTCGGCTGAGCCGTTCTTGACGCCGAGGCAAGATGTCTGCTTGATGTTTTTGGTTTTGACGAGTATATGCCCGACATTCCACAACTCGACTCCACGATTTCCGTGGTCACGCCCGAGAATATCTCGTTCGATTATCGGGTGGCCGGTCCGTTCCAACGGTTGCCGGCGTATCTGCTCGATTTGATGTTGGCGGCGGTGTTGTTTTTGTTCATCCAGATTGGGTTGGCGCTGACCTTGGGCTGGCTGGGGAGCGGGTTGGCTACGGGTGCTTCATTGATTATCTGGTTTGCGATTTTCTGGTTCTATGGCGGAATCTTCGAGACCTGGATGAACGGCCAAACTCCGGGCAAGCGTCTGATGGGGCTGCGCGTGTTGACGGTCGACGGCACGCCGATCAACGGTATGCAAGCCGTGATGCGGAATGTGTTGCGATTGGCCGATTCCATGCCTTTGCTGTCGTTGGAAGTTTTGCAAATCCCCGTTCCGGTGTACGTCATTCCGACCTTTGTGTTGGGAGTTGCCGTGATGGCCGTGAATCGGCGTTATCAACGCCTGGGCGATATTGTTTGCGGCACGTTGGTGGTGGTGGAGGAGCCGTCTTGGCGGCTGAGCGGCGTGGCCAAGATCGACGACTCCCGAGCCGCCCAACTGGCTGAATTTATTCCGCCGAACTTTCGCGTCAGCCGCACGCTGGCCCGCGCGCTGGCTTCGTACGTAGATCGGCGCCGCTTTTTGAGCCGTGAGCGGCGGTCGGAAATCGCCTCCCCGCTGGCCGACCCGCTGTTGCAGCAATTTCAATTGCCCCCCGACACCAGCCCCGACCTGTTGCTTTGTTCGCTGTACTTGAGAACGTTTGTGTCCAACCGCGTTGAAGGCGCCCCGCGGAAACGCGCAGCGAACGACGCGCCGTTCACGAACGCCGAATCGGTTTAAGAAGGAACGATCATGCGGAAGGAACATGCGGAAGGAACAGCGCCTTGAAAGTTTCTGAATTACTCGAACAGCGCCGCGAGAACTGGCAGGAGTTGGAGCGGCTCTGTCTGATCATGGAATCGCGCCGCCGAAAAAGCTTGGGCGCCGCCACGCTGAGCCGCTTTGCGGCTTTGTATCGGGCGGCCTGCGCCGATTTGGCCTTGGCCGACGCATACCAACTGCCGACGAATAATGTTCAATATCTGCATTTGTTGGTGGGCCGCGCACACAACCAACTGTATCGGAGCCGAAAATTCGCCTTCGGAAAGTGGATCGAGTCGTTGCTGGTGGACGTCCCCCAGCAGATTTTTCAAGACCGTTGCGTGCAGGCGGTCTTCTGCCTGTTTTGGGGCGTCTTCACACTGTCGGCGGTGTTCGCTTCCTCGGAAGAACTCTGGCCCGGGTTTGCCGAGAGTATCATGGGCGAAGATGCAATCAGTCAGATGGAGGAAAGCTTTTCCGAGCCGATCGATGGCCGCAATCCCGACCAAGATTTCGCCATGGCCGGGTTTTATATCCAACACAACACCGGCATCGGCCTGCGCTGTTTTGCTCTGGGGATTGCCGTCGTGCCGGGAATCTGGACCACCCTCTTCAACGCCGCTTCGTTAGGCGCCGCCTTCGGTTTCATGGCCCGGCCCGATGTGCCGCAGGGCGTGAACTTTTTTAACTTTGTCACCGCCCACGGGCCGTTTGAACTCACGGCCATTGTGCTTTCGGCAGGCGCCGGGCTGCGAATCGGCTTCTCCTGGATCCACACCCAAGGCTGGACAAGATCGGCCGCGCTGCGCATTGGCGCCCAAAACGCGATGCCCATCATGGGCGCCGCCATGGTGATGTTTTTTCTGGCCGCCTTGATCGAAGGCTTCGTATCTCCTTCCGGACTTCCGCTCTGGTCGAAACAGGTCGTGGGAATTGTTTCCAGTGGTATGCTGATGTTTTATTTTCTTGTGCTGGGTTACCCGCGGAGGGCGTGAATTGCAATTAGACAAAACGAGAATTGCCATCCGGCAGCGCGGAGTCCTGGATATTCTAGATGTATCGCTGCACATGTTGTGGATTTACGGCAGGCCGATCACGGCGACGTTTATTCTGGGCGCGGCGGCGTTCGCCCTGTTGAACCACGCCCTGATTGGCTGGATGGCCGACGTCGAATATGCTGAAGAAACGCCCTGGCGCTACCTCTGGTACATGAGTGTTCTGGTGTATGTTGAAGCGCCGTTGGCGGCGGCATTTTGTACGGCGTATCTGGGCCGAGTCGTTTTTGAGCAGAGTTGCCGTTCCGGGGAAATCGTGTCGGACGTGCTCGGCATGTGGGGCCATTTGTTGTGGGGTTTCGTCGTGCTGCGAGGAATTGGCTTGGTCTGGCTGCTGGTGTTGTCGGTCGAACACACCGAAGACCCCGCCTACGGAGTGCTGGCTCTGTTGTTTTTCTTATTGTTGTTGGTGTTTGGTTTGCGGGCGTCGCGGCCTTATCTCGGCGAAGTTATTCTGCTGGAGCGAAACCCGCTGTTTCGATCTCGTTCTGGCGGCATGACGATCGGCGCTCGCAGTCAGATGCTGCACAACCCCAACTCCAGCGAGTTGATCGGACGGGGCCTGGGCGGGGCGCTTATTTGCACTCTTTTTTTGCTGGCGATCGTCGCCACGTGTTCGTTTGTGTCGGGCGTTTTTTTTGGCGCCTGGGATTTCGGACCGATTTTGGTTCAGGTTTTCATACCGGCTTCGATGTGGGGCATGGCTATGTTTTTCTGCGTGGTGCGTTATTTGAGTTACCTCGATTTACGCATTCGCCAGGAAGGCTGGGAGGTTGAGTTGTTGGTGCGGGCTGAAGCGAATCGTTTGCAGACGAGGAATATCGGATGAGGCGCCTGGTGCTTTTTCTCATGCTGGTGCAAGCTTGCTGCGGCGGCGTTCACGCGCTGGCCGATGAGAACGTCGAAGCGGGCCGGCGCGCGTTGCAAGAGGCGGGCGATTTCCCCTGGTACGACGCCCAAACCGACCAACTGCGCCGGGTTCCGTTGAAGCCTATCGCGGAGCCGCAAGCCAACTACAGTGAGTGGGAGGCGCCCGCCGGCCCCGGTTGGCTGGCGAATTTCCTCGCCCAGTTAGCGCCGTTCATGAGGTGGTTTGTCTGGGCGCTGATCGTGGCCGCGGCCGTGGGTTTGTTGGCGTTGTTGGCGTATGCCTTGACGCGCCGTCAGGGCGGCGTCTCTCCGGGAGGAGCGGGCGTCGACGTTTTGGATTTGAGGCGTGAAGAAGAAAGCATCGAGAGGCTGCCATTTCAACTGCGTCAACCGAAAGCTGATTTGCAGACGGAAATTCGCCGGCATTACGAAGCGGGAAAGTATCAGGAAGCGATCGTCTATTTGTTTAGTTACCAATTGGTCTTGCTCGACCGGCATCACCACATTCATCTCGCCAAGGGCAAGACCAACCGCCAATATTTGCGTGAGATAGGGCCGGCGAGCGAGCTTCGCCGCTTGCTGCGCGGTACGATGTCTGCGTTTGAAGACGTCTTTTTCGGCGACCATTCGCTCGATCGTCAAGGATTCGAGGCCTGTTGGAAGTCGCTCGACGAGTTTCAACGTCTGACTGCGGAGGGCTCGCCATGACCCGCCAATCGTCGAACGCCTCACTCTTGCAGTGGCTGCGCGCGCAACGGCCCATGCTGGTGTTCGCGGCGTTGGCGGCCGCTGTCGGCTTGTTGTTTTACGCCCTCGTGTTTGCTCGGCATCAATCGGCCGACGATATCAGCGTGGTGTACGGCCAGCGCAATTCCGGCGATGGGCGGCTGAGCATCAATGGCACGGTGGTGCTGGCCGAAATGTTCGAAGATGCCGGTTTCCGCGTCAGCAGTTGGAACCGGCTCTCGCCAAAACTCCACCGGGCCAAGGTGATTATCTGGACGCCCGACGACTTCGCCATTCCCACGCCCGAACAACGACAGTGGTTGGAAGACTGGTTGTCTGAAGGCTCTTACCGCCGGTTGATTTACATCGGCCGAGATTACGACGCCGAACTCGACTACTGGCGAAAAACCGGCGCGCGGGCGCCGGTCGCGCAGTCGGCCGAAATCGACCGCCGCATCGCGAGAAAAAAGGCCGCACAAGATAACCCGGAACGAACTTTTTCAGTTTCACCCAAAGCCGCTCCGTATGACGAAACCGATGCCGAGTGGTTTACCAAGGAGCAGGAACCGAACAGCGTGCAATTGGGCCGCCGGCCAAGCAAGCTTTCCGGCCCTTGGAGCGAAGGCGTTCACGCCGAAAACGTAGAACTGCGTCGCAACACGTTGCTGCGAGCGCCGGAAAACGAAGAACCCGATCCCGCCGCCAAAAAAAATCAACACGAATATGGATATGGCTATGACTACGATGCTGCGTTTCTTCACGATCCCGGACCTCTCTTCGCCGAAGTGCTGCTCCGCGTCGATGGCGACGAATTCGTCACCCGGCTGACGCGAGACGATTGGTGGGAAGGCGAAATTTTAGTGGTGGCCAACGGGTCGTTCCTTTTGAACATGCCGCTGGTGAACCCCGAACACCGAAAGCTGGCCGGAAAACTGATCGAAGAGTGCGGAGAACCCGAAAAACTCGTGTTCCTCGAAAGCGGTGCTGGCGGGCCGCCGATCCGAAAAAACGACGACTCGAATCGTCTGACCGGCCTGGAAATGCTGTTTGTCGCGCCGCTGAACGTTATTCTGCTGCATTTTCTCGCGATGGGCGTCGTGTTGCTGGTTTGCTATTTTCCCATTTTCGGCCGAGCACGCGAGTGGAAGGCGGAAAACGTTTCCGATTTCTCCAGGCACATCGAGGCCATGGGCGAACAACTGGAAGCCATCGGAGAACTGGGTTACTGCGTGGGGAGGTTACGGTACTATAACGAACATGTCCGACAGGAAACCTCTTCTTCAACGCGCAGCGCGCCGGCCAATGTCGGGAGACGCCCGCTGCGCATTCGAATCACGACTCCGATCGCGCCCGGCGCTCACGACCGCCGCGTGGTCGATGATTTCGGCCAGCAGGTGCATGAGCGGGGCATTGGTCAGGTTCTGCACACCGCCTTCGACGCCGACGGAATCGAGATCATCCTTTCGACGCCCGCCACCGCCGAGACGCTGGTGGAAATCCAAACCTTACTGGAAGAATTTCAGCTCGTCGACAACAGCGTTGTTTCCGAACTGGCCCGTTAACCTTTTAGGCCCACAACATGAGCACGCCCCCAGGTTCCGAGTATCCTTCGTCACAGGCAATTGAATTCGAGTGCCGGAAGTGTCGGCGCAAATTGAAAGTGCCGACTTCGGCCACCGGACGCAATGCGCGCTGTCCCGACTGCGGCGAGGTGCAAACCGTGCAAACGCCGGGCTCCATGGCGCCTCCGCCGCCCATGCATTTGGGAAGTGAAACGCCGGCGCCGGCGGGCTTGAGCCCGATGGAGCTCGATCTGACAACGCCCGCGCCCGAGGGAGAAAACCGCCACAAGATTCACTCCCTCGACATGCAGCCGCCCAGTGCGCCCAATATCGCGGCGGAGCCGAATAAGCCCGCAAAAGGCCTCACTCCGCTGTCGTTTTCCGAACCCCCCCAGGTGAAACCCGCTGCGACTGGAAATCGGTCGGCGGCTGGAAATCAGGCGGCATCCACTACGCCCAACCAACCTTTGGTGTTGGAGCCGATTTCGGAAACCCGCGCCACCGCCAGCACGCCCACCGGAAAATTGTTCAAAAAAATCATCGACGAAATCAGCAAGATTTACGTCGGCCAGGAAGAGCTGGTGTTGGGAACGCTGGTGGCCTTGTTTTCCAGCGGCCATGTGTTGATCGAGAGCGTGCCCGGCTTGGGAAAAACATTATTCGTCAGAACGCTCGGCAAGGTGTTGGGCTGCGAATTCGGCCGGATTCAATTCACCGCCGATTTGATGCCGTCGGACATCACCGGAGCCCCCATTTTCGACATGAAAACGCAAGACTTTCGCTTCCGCCCAGGACCCGTCTTCACGCAACTGCTGCTGGCCGACGAAATCAATCGTTCGCCCGCCAAAACGCACGCCGCGCTGCTCGAAATCATGCAAGAGTATCATGTCACGATCGATGGCCAAAGCCACACCCTGACGCGGCCGTTCCTGGTGCTCGCCACACAAAACCCGGTGGAGTCGGAAGGCACGTACAACTTGCCCGAAGCGCAACTCGATCGCTTCATGTTCAAACTCGTGGCGAACTATCCCGGAGAGGCGGAAGAAGCCAAAATCCTTTCCTTGCACAGTCGGCAAATCGACGTCGAGGAACAACTCAAGCAAGATATCAACACGCTTACTTCGCCGGAGGAAATCCTCCGCCTCACCCAAGACAACGCCAGCATTCGCATTGATGATCGCCTGATCGATTACATCAACAAGCTCGTGCGGCTGACAAGATCTTGGCCGCAAGTTCACTTGGGCGCTTCGCCGCGAGCGGGAATCGCACTCATGCAAGGCGCCCGCACGCTGGCCGCCTTCTCAGGACGTGACTACGCCACGCCCGACGACGTCCGAGAAATTTCCCTGCCCGCCTTACGCCACCGCGTGGTGCTCACCGCCGAAGCGGAAGTTGAAGGTTACTCGGTGGATCAGCTCCTCACCGAAATGATTCGCTCGGTGGAGGTCCCCCGCATTTGAACGCCCTCCAGGAATTCCTAACTAGCTCCAGGGCGGCTTGGTTTAACTTGGCGCTCTATACGGCGCCGCTGCTGGCGCTGGTGTATTGGAAGCGAATTTACCCCAACGTTCCGCTGGTGTTGGCGATGCTCGCGCCATGCCTGTTGAGCTTCGGCGTGGTCATACGGGCCGACATCATTCCCCTCGTATTGGCGTTGGACGCGGCGGTGCTTTTGGTCGCGGCGTTCGATCTACTCACGTTGCCGAAAAAAACAGCCTTCGCGGCCCGACGCCAAGTATCGAAGACCGCGTCGCTGGGAAAGCGGCACCCGGTCGAGATTATGTTCACCAATTCCTCGACCCGTGCCTACGAGCTGTGGGTTCGCGACGACGCGCCTCAAGAATTCGAACGCCACCCCGAAGAATTTCATTTGCGATTGCCGGCGCGGAGTCGGAGGTCGTTGCATTATGAAGCCACTTCGCATCGCCGGGGCGCGTTTCACTTGGAAACCGTTTACGTACGCGCGCGGAGCCGGGTCGGCCTTTGGAAGCGGTTTTTCGAGTATCCGGCGGAGTCCACGATCAACGTCTATCCCGACATGAAACAGATGGGCGAATACGCGATTCTCGCGCGCACCAACCGTTTGAGTCTGATGGGTCTGCGGCGCACCCGAAAGATCGGCCAAGACAACGAATTCGAACGCCTGCGAGACTACACCCTGGACGACAATTACAAGCATATTGATTGGCGGGCCACGGCCAGAAGGAACCGCGTCACGGTCAAGGATTTCCAAACCAACCAGAGCCAACGCGTGATTTTCATGGTCGATTGCGGCCGCATGATGACCAACGAAGCCGATGGCATCAGCCTCCTCGACCACGCCTTCAACGCCGTATTGATGCTCAGTTTTGTCGCGCTGCGGCAAGGAGATTCCGTCGGCCAGATCTGTTTCTCCGACCAAATTCACAGCTTCACGCCGCCGCGCGGCGGCATGCGCCAGATGAATCAATTGTTGCATGCCTCGTTCGATCGTTTCCCCCGGTTGGTGGAGTCGCGGTACGATGAAGCCTTTCTGTATTTGGGTTCGCATTGCCGCAAGCGAAGCCTAGTGGTGCTGATCTCGAACGTGATCGACGAAGTCAACTCGAACCAATTGGAGCAATATTTATCGACGCTCGTGGGTCGCCATTTGCCGATTGGCGTTCTGTTGCGTGATCGAGCCCTGTTCGAAATCGCGGAACAACCGAATCCTACGGAAAGCCAACTTTATCGCGCTGCGGCGGCGGCGGAAGTTCTCACCTGGCGCCATCAAGTGATCACCGACCTTACGCAGCAGGGCGTCATGGCGCTGGATGTGTTTCCCGAAGATTTGACCGCCAAACTGGTGAATCAGTACTTGGAAATCAAGGCCCGGCATCTCCTCTAAGGCGTGCGCGGCTCCAACTTCAAACGGGCGACCGACGGCTTGCCGCCGCGCAGCCAATGCACACTCACGATTTCGCCGGGATCGTGTGAACCGAGAATGCGGTAAATGTCGCTCAAGACGCGCGTTTCCACGCCGTCCAGTCGCGTGATCAAATCGTCGGCGCGGAGGCCCGCCTTCGCCGCCGCCGACCGCGGCCCGACCATCGTCACCATACAGCCCGCCACGGTTGTTTCGATCGTGACGCCGAATGTCGGGCCGGCGCCGGAGGGCCAAGCTCCCCAAGTTTCGCCCTCTCGTAAGCGGGCCAGCACGTCGCGGCTGACCCGCTGGTAAAGAAACCCTCCAGCCGAATGCCGGCGACTGCGAATACCAACCAACCGCGAATCGCGATCAAGCAGTGCTCCGCCCGCCTGCCATGGAGCGGCATTGGAGGCGATGGCTTCGGGGCCGTCGATCCAGATTTCGTTTTTCGTGGCTTCACGAATGCCGACAATCGGCGAGGCAAGGTTCAGCTTTCCCTTGGCGTCGGCCTGGAACGAAAAGTCGACATACAGTTGGTCGTCGGCGATTTTTCCGATACCGGCAATCGCCACCTGCGGCAGTTGGTCCTGGCCATTGAGGAGGATGCCATTGAGGAGGATATTGAGGCGGATCAGGCCCAGATCATCCTCGCGCGAGATAGCAACAACCCGCCCATTCGCCGAGCGGCCATCGGGCAACACAGCTTCAATTTTTGCCGCCGATTTTCCCAGCACATGCCCGGCGGTCAACACGTCGCCGGCGGCGGAAATGAGAACGCCACTGGCCGGGCGGCCATCGATATGAAGCGATACGGCGGCCGCGGCGCCCTTTTTCAACACCTCTTGGGCGAGCAAACGACGCGCCGCCCGGTTCGTGATTGCCGGGTCTGGGGCGCTGAGGAGTTGGAAATCATCGAGTTGGTTGGCCAAGTGCATGTGATCAATCCAGAGCGATTCCCCACCGCTGGTTTCGACGACCAAACCGCTAAGTTCGGTCTCTCCCAGATCGGCGAAGAGGTCGCGCGTGGCGACGATCCAATGGTCGGGCAATTCCAACCGCCAAAGATTTATTTCGCCTTTTCGATTCGGCCCGCCCTTGCCGGCTCGATAGGAAAATTCGCCCTCGGGCGCCGCTGCGGTGATCATTCGCCAACGCACGCCGCCCCCGCCCGACTTCCGGTAGGCAAACCGCAGGTAGCGAAACTCACCCACGTCGGGCGTCTGACGGATTTTTCGCGGCGAGGAAAAGACAATTTTGCAAACGCCGTTTTTCTGGAGTTGCAACGCGGATTTACCGTGAAAACGAATGTCTTGGCGCCAAGTGTGTGTTTCGGGGGCGAGCAGCGCGGCCTGGGTGTTGTCGCCGGGCTCTTCCAGAACGGAATACAGGTAGGGCGGATTTTTGAACAACGCCAGACCGCGCCACGCCAAGGCGACGCCCGCCGGCGCCTCGATTTCGAGCTGCACTTCCTCACGGTTTTGAAAGGCTTCCAGCGACACGGCGAAATGGTTGGCTTTTGCTCGCAACGGCTGCGGGGGGATGTTCCACTTGGCGATGATTTCGCCTTCGGCCCGCACCAGCAAATTCGTGGCGGCGGCAAGGGGCGATTCGATCTGCAATACCAGCCAACGTTGTTCGCTTGGCCGCACGCGGCGCGTGAGTTTCAGTGCTTCGTTTTCGGCGTACGGCAGCAGGCGGAAACTTCCGGCTTGCTCGGAAACGGCCCGCCAGGCAATCGCGGCGGGGTTCGCCACGCTCCAGCCGCGCCAGGCGGCCACGGTTTCGATGCGGCGCAGGTCGACCTGCTTTTTTAGTTCAGAGCGGTTGAGCAACAGCGTGGGGTCCAACCAATTGACGATATCGCGAATATCGAACGGGTCGGCGTCTTGCGGCGCGGCGGGCGGAGCGGGGTCGATCTTCAACACCAACCGCCGGACTTGCCGGTCGTGTGGAGGGAGCGGCGTTCGAGCGATGTTCGCGCTCGCCCGACCGCCGAGCAACACGCCGGTGTCGAAGAGCAACTTCTCGGGAGCAGCGGCAAAATAACCCAGGGCTTGCACGCAACCCCCGTTGGCGGCGAGACGATCGAAGCCGACGCGCGTGGAAAAAGCGCCGGCGCAGGCCGGCAGATCGAAATGCAACTCCGTGGCGCCGAACACGCCGAAACCCGTGGCGAATTCCTGGCCGTCGGTAAACAGGCGGCCGCCGCTCACATTGCGGTTGGTTCGCGCCGGCCATTTGAGATCGCCCAGCAACGAAGTTTGTTTTTCCAACACGGGGGAGAATAGAGAAAGCGGCGGCGCCACCGCCGGAAAATACAGTCGCTCCGCGATATTGGCATGCGGAATCGGCAGGCTGTCAAGACTCCACGCTGGCTGCAAATAGTGCAGCCAATTGACCTCCTGGCGAGGGTCTCCCAATGAGGAAGCCGCAAAACGAGCGGTTGAACTTGTGGCGATGAGGCCGTCGCGGGTGTGGATCTGGAGTAACGGCGTGACAGCGTCGGGCGAACTCGCCGCAAGCGTGTCGAAATACGCCCGCCACTGGCTTTGTTGGGGGAAATGGAGTTCGGCGATGTCGTCAAAGGCAACTTGCCGGGTTCCGGCTTCCAATAGCAGGACGACTTTCCCGTCGGCCCATCGCAACGACCGATACGGCAGCGAACCGCCTTCGCGAAAGTAGAGCCGCGCGGGCGTGTAACGTTTTGCGCCGCCCGCCTTCAGACCCCGCCCTTGCCAGACAATGCGGCGCACATATTTCGAGAGCACGCGAACCGACTTGTGCTCCCCCAGCAAACGCAATTCGCAGGCCGGCGCTACGATAAAATGAGCCGGCGTCGGCGCCAACGGCTGCTCGGAGGCGGCATGAAATGCGGTCACGACGCCGGGGAGTTGGTCGCCGAGGCGGGTTTCGATAAAAGCCGGCGGCAATTCTTGCTCGGGTTGTTGCCGATCTCGCAGCCAGCGCAATGTTCGCTCCGCTGCAAACAGGGGCGTGTTGTCGAGCCGAGGCGCGAGGGCGGCGGAATGCCAGTCGTGGAGCTGTCGCCCTTCGAGCCGGACGCCGTCGGAAAACTCCGCCAAATAACGACCTCGCACCTGGGCCAGCGTTTGTTGTGCGGTCGCCACGATAACGGTAGCAAAGACGCCAGCAACAACGGCCGTCGCGAACCCTGTCCAGGCGACAAGCATCACGCCATTTGCCCAGACGGACGCCTTGCTCTCGATTTCGGGCGATGGGGCAACGTGTTTCACAATCGAAAATATCTTTTTGCCAAAGAGTAAGATAAGCGAACCATCCTACCAAACGCTCGGTCGGCGGTCTTGCCTGACGCAGGAAATCCTTCATAATACGCCGCAGTCGGCGAATGAATAAGGGTCGGCCATGCGTTCAATGGCGCGTTGTTTTTCGCGGCGGCGTTTCCCCCAGTTCTGTTGGAAGTGGAAGAATCTTATGAGTTTGTTGGTAGTCGGCTCCGTGGCGTTGGATAGTGTTCGCACCCCCACCGACCAGCGCGATGACGTGCTTGGCGGCTCGGCCGTCTATTTTTCCTATGCCGCCAGTTATTTTGGACCGACCCATTTGGTCGGCGTGGTGGGCGACGACTGGCCCGCCGAACATACGCAACTGTTGCGAAATCGGAAAATCGACACGCAAGGACTGCAAACCGTGTCTGGTGCGAAAACCTTCCGCTGGACCGGGAAATATCTGTCGAACATGAACGACCGCGAAACGCTGGAGGTGCATCTTAACGTTTTCGGCGATTTCGACCCCGTGCTCCCCGCCGAATATCGCCGGGCCGATTTCCTCTTCCTGGCCAACGGTTCGCCCAAGGTCCAGCGAAAAGTGCTGGACCAAATGCAAGGCCCCAAACTCACCGTGTGCGATACGATGGATCTCTGGATTCGCGAAGAGCACGATGAACTGCTCGACTTGCTGCAGCGCATCGACGGGCTGGTTCTCAACGACAGCGAAGCCCAACTCCTGACCGACGACTCCAACCTCGTTCGCGCGGGGCACAAAGTGCGCGAGATGGGGCCCAAGTTTGTCGTGATCAAAAAGGGCGAACACGGCGCCATGTTTTTCTCGGAACACGAAACCTATGTGCTGCCCGCCTTCCCGACGGAGCGCGTGGTCGACCCCACCGGCGCCGGCGATAGTTTTGCGGGAGGAATGATGGGTTACCTGGCCGAACAAGATAGTTTCGAGCCGGAAGTTCTCAAACGCGCCATGGGCTATGGAGTGGTCGTGGCCAGTTTCAATGTCGAAGACTTCAGCCTCGACCGCATGTTGCAGGTCGAACGAGCCGATCTAGACAAGCGGCTGGCGGAATACCAACGCATGTTGTCTTTCTAACACCGTTTGCGGAAGAACTGCCATGCTGCCGGTGCGCACCTTCGTCGCGATTGATATGTCGCCGAGCGTCAACCGTGGGTTGGCCGCGCTGCTCGAACAAATGCAGAGCAGCGGCGCCGACGCACAATGGATACGCCCGGAGAACGTCCACCTTACGTTGAGCTTCCTGGGCGATGTCGACCCGCTCCATATCATGGACGTCTGCTCCGCCGTTTCGGCCGCGGCGAGTGAACATGACGCCTTTCGTTTGAGTTGCAGCGGCGTGGGAGCGTTCCCCGACGCAAGCCGCCCGCGCGTGGTGTGGGTCGGCATGGACGAAGGTCGCGAGGCGCTCTGTTCGCTGCAAGCGGCCATCGCGACGAATCTTGATGAAATAGGCTATCCGAAAGAGGGGCGGCGCTACCAACCGCACATCACGTTGGGACGCGCCAAACGCGGCGCCGATGAACATGTGCTTTCGCAAGCCATCGAACAATTTTCCCGGCGCCCCGTGGGTGAAACGATGGTCGACGAAGTGTTGGTGATGTCGAGCCAAATGGAGCGCGGCGGCCCGCGCTACGCCATTCTCGGCCGCGCCCCGTTGCGTTGAATGGCGACGAACAGCAGCTCCGGCTAGTGGAAAAGCGTTGCCATTTAGGCGAGCGGCGGAAAATAACTTACCCGCACGCAGCGGGAATCCGTGGGTTTTTTTGGGTTCCCGCCCTGTTATTTATACATAATTCATTCGACGACCCGCCAGATTTTTTCACCGCGGACGCGAGATTCGCGCCGCCGTTTGAGTTCGTTGCAGGCAAGCGTTCGTTGCAAGCCGGAGGCTTGGCAGCCATTAGCCGGCGGTCAGCGCAGCGCCACCGCCGGTATCGGCCGCGCATTAACACCCGCATCCCGGCGGGATGCCAGATGCCAGATGCAGCGGTCGGAACGGCGGCTATTGGCGGCGCTACATTGCCGCGCCACATCGCCGCTGCCGCTGGCATCCCAGCGGGATGCGGAATGTCGCAAGACCTCTCCTCCGGTGGTGTTCGCTGCGCTCGACCACCGGCTAATGGCTGGCATCCCTTATAGCTTCCACCTTGTGCCCGGCTTTGTGCGGCCTGCCAGAGTGGTGGCTCGTAGTACGCCACGAGCGATGGCAGGC
>QIKY01000114.1 GCA_003233175.1 Planctomycetaceae bacterium
TGGGCATTGACCCCGAGAAAATAAAATCCATCCCGCCAAAAAACCCGATATGATAAACTCAAACCACCAAACCTGGCGCTGTCCAGTTAGGGCAGTCCCGAAATAAGATCCCTCAGCCGATGAGCTAGCTCACGGTTACCCGCATTCGCGGAGAACAGGACGCTAGCGCGTTCCGGCTGATCTGCGCGGCGTTTTTTTAGCAAGAATAACCCAGGCTATCACCCCGCTCAGTCCGAGATGAAATACGGAAGTTATTTCGGGGCGATTCCTTGGCGCCTGCCCAAGATCTATTCCGCGCAATGGTGTTATGGAATTCTCATCAAGCCGGAGGCTTGCCAGCCATTAGCCGGTGGCTGAGCGCCGCGACGCCACAGAACCAGTACTGAACTTCCCCAATTCTCCTATTGATCATTTTCCGCCAACCTGGGCCACTACAAAAGCTGACATGCACCCTCGACTTTCAGCTTTTGACGAATGATCTTGTCGGGCGGACGCATATTCGCTACTCTCGGCCGGAATTTCTATTGGCGCCGCCGGTCTGGCGGCGAAAATTCACATCTCGCCGCCCTTTGTTCTGAGTTGCCATTTGTTCTGAGTTGCCATTTGTTCTGAGTTGCTGGAGCAGCCATCGTCATGACGACTATCCATTTGATCTGTTGTAAGAGAGTTGCCTGGGCGTTTCTGCTGGCGACCGGCGGCCTGCTGGCGCCGGGTTGCTCCAATCCTTTTCTCGAGAGCGAACACGAACTGGAAGTCAGCCACACGGACGACCCCGATTCCGAAATTCGTTACATCGGCGATATCGCTCTCGCGACAGGCCTCAAGCCGCAAAAAATCGAGAGCATCGCGCTGATGACCAGCTTGCGAGGCACGGGAAGCGACCCGGCGCCGAATTCGCGCCGCACGATGCTGGTAAACGACATGCTCGCGCGAGGCATCAAACATCCCGACGACATTCTCGCCTTGGAATCAACCGCGTTGGTCATCGTTCAGGGTTTTCTGCCGCCGGCCGTACAAAAGGGAGAACGCTTTGATCTGATCGTCCAGACAGCGCGCCGCTCCGACACCACCAGCCTTCATGGTGGTTGGGTGATGTCGAATCGGCTGCGAAAAATGCAAGTTTTGGAGCAACAAGTTCGCACGGGCCATGTGGTGGGCATTGGCAAGGGGCCGGTGCTTGTGGAGTCGATATTTTCCACCGAAGGCGATCCAGTTCTGAAGACGCGAGGCCGAGTGCTTGGCGGGGGCGTTTCGATGCTCGACCGCACGCTGGGTTTGGTGGTCAGTTCCGATCACTTCGCCGATCAAACCACGGTAAAGATTAGCGCCGCGGTGAATCGCCGCTTTTTTGCCTACGACCACGGCGTCAAACGCGGCGTCGCGACGCCCAAGGACAACCACTACATCGATCTCTTGTTGCCGGATAAATACAAACAAAACATACTGCGATTTTTCTCGGTTGTTCGCGCGATCGCCATCAAGGAAAGTTTTTCCGATCAGGCCCGCCGGCTCGATTCCCTGCAGAAGCAACTTCTGGAGCCGCGCACCGCCGCCAAGACAGCCCTGCGTTTGGAAGGTATTGGAAAAGACGCAATATCGGTCTTGAAAACGGGACTTTCCTCCAACGATGTTGAAGTTCGTTTCTATTCGGCGGAAGCCTTGGCTTATCTTGATGAACCAGAAGCCATTGCCGCCTTGGCCGACGCGGCGAAAAACGAACCGGCTTTCCGCTGGCACGCCCTCACCGCCCTGTGCGTGCTCGACGATATCGCCGCCTACGACGCCCTGGCTGAATTGTTGCACGAGCCCAGCGCGGCAACTCGCTATGGGGCCTTACGCGCGCTGCGGGCCAGAAACCCGAAAGACCCGCTCGTTCGAGGCGAAGTGTTTGAAGACAAATTTCGCTTGCATGTCATCGATTCGATGGCCGAACCCATGATTCACTTCACGCGCTCGCGCGTGGCCGAAGTGGCCATCTTCGGTCGAAACGTCTCGCTCAAGACGCCGCTCTCGATTTCAGCCGGAAAGGATATCGTGATCAAGGATATCGGTCCGGAACGCCTGCGTTTGAGTCGTTTTTCTCCTGGTCAAGACGACCGCGTTCTGGAATGCTCCGTGCAACTAGCCGATCTTGTTCGCACCATCGCGGAGCTTGAAGGCGGGTACCCCGATTTGGTGCAAGCCATTGAAGAAGCCAAGGCGCAAGGCGCGCTCGATACGCGAGTTATCATCGACGCCACGGCCAAACGCGGCGTTATCAAACGCGCCGCTGGCGACCATGCGGACGGCGAATCGGAACAAACGAGAATTCACGTCGCCACGCGCACGCCCAATCTGTTTTATACGTATGGCGACCGCGTCGAAACAACAGAGCACTCCCCGCCAGACTGGGAAGAGGAAGACGAGAGTGAAAGCGGGTGGTCTCGTTTTTGGAGCAAGATGGCCTTCTGGAGCGAATAAAAAGTTTCCTAATAAAAGCACGAAGCGCAAGCGTGTGAATCAGCAAACGGCCATTCCCGCGCAGGTGGGAACCCAAAAAAACTCACAGACTCCCGCTGCGTGCGGGTATTTTACTTTCCGCCGCTCACCTAAAAGCCCGGCATTTTCAAAATGCCGGGCTTTTCCTCGCAATAACCGGTACATTACTTCTCAGCCGCGCCGAAGCAACCCGCATTCGTAGAATAACTCTCGACCATGCGGCGAAACGCCAGCCGTTGCGTTCGATTCCTCGCGGCGGCCGGCGCCATGCGGGCGAAAAGGAACGGGTATGCAGATCTTGGGAATAGCCTACGCTTTAGTGTCGGCGCTCGTGGCAATTACGATTCCGCTGTTGCTGGGAAACGCCATTCTCAAACCGCTGACCCAACAAGCCAAACGCGGGCGTTATCGCGTGCAGTTCACCCTGCTCGATTTCTCCTGCCTGTTTCTGCAACTGCAACTCGCCATGGGATTTGTCGTTTCGTACGTCGACCGCGCCGCCGGCGCCGCCTTTTGGGTCGTTTTCGGGCTCCTCCTCCTTGCCTTCACCGCCATTTGGTGGGGAGGCGTGAAAGCGTTATCTGAGGCGGGCGTTCGCGGACCAGGAAGACGAGCCGCCTTCATCTTGGTGCTCTTGCCCGGCGCCGAAGCGGTAATGATTGCCGGCGGTGTGATTGCTGTGTTTGTCATGGCGATTCTGGCCTCGATACTGAATCGCCTCATTCTCGGCGCCGCGACGCTTCCTACATCCTACGAAAATCGGTTAGTCGAATCCACGTTCCTTGGCGGCGCCGCCGGCATTGTGGCAATTGCCGCCGTTGCTTGGTTTTTGCGTTGGATGACCGCTTGGATACTGCAAGATCCTCGCATCGAAGATAAGCCAGACAACAAGCCGTAGAATGAGAGTGGATTTTTCAATGACGATTGACGTTCACATTCGCCCATACCAATCCCACGACGTAGACGCAATCTACGAAGCAGCGTTGGAATCTCTGGAGGAACTCTCTCCCTGGATGCCGTGGTGCGGCGCCGACTACTCGCGTCAGGACGCGGCGAAATGGGTTGATGAAAGGCCAGCTGCGTGGGAGCGCGGCGAGGCTTGGTCGTTCGTGATTGTCGCCTCTGGCGAGCGGTTGCTGGGAACGTGCGGCATCAACCGGATCGATCTATTGAACGGCGTTGGCGAACTCGGATACTGGGTGCGGTCGAGCGCCACTGGGCGGGGCGTTGCGACCCAGGCGACTCAGCAGCTATGTCGATGGGCTTTTGCGGAACAGGAGTTGCATCGTGTCGAGATACTCATGTCTGTCGAAAATATCGGGAGTCAGCGCGTCGCTGAAAACGCGGGCGCCGTTCGCGAGGGAACGCTTCGCCAACGGCTATTGCTCGAAGGACGCCGTCATGACTGTGCCTTGTTCGCAATCGTGAATGACAGATAAGCAGCCGAGCGGCAGGCGAGAATTTCCTGAATTAAAAGCCCGCATTTTCAAAATGTCGGGCTTTTTGGCGACCATGAAAAATACGGTCGGCAATTACTCACCCGACGCTCGCCCCATTGACTGGCGATGCATGGCTGAACGCTCGATAAAGCGAGCGGCAGAAAAATTTCACCAATTGCAAGACGGGCACTCTTGCCCGTCTGAGCATTTTCGACGGGCAGGAGCGCCCGTCGTACTGGGAGCGGCTGGTGAATTTTTATCTGCTGCTCGCCTAAAGTCGCTTCTTCCTATTACAATTCGAGGGTGCGACGAAGGGCAATCCGAGATCCAATCCCGAGGAAAATGAACATCATGAGTACACGCAACAGGCTACCCATAATAGGCGCCGCCGTGCTATTGTTATTGGCGCCGGTCGATGGAATGGCGCAGCAGAAGAAAACACCGCAGCCGCCGATTCGCATTTTGATGATCGGCGATTCCACGATGGCGGCTTACGCGAATCCGCCAAAAGATCGCCCCGATCTGACAGGCTGGGGACAGGTGTTTAGTGACCAATTCAATGGGAAAGTAACCCTGGTTAACCGCGCTCTTTCCGGACGCAGCGCCAAATCGTTCATTACCGAAGGGCATTGGAAAAAAGCGATTCAAGTGAAGGCGGACTATCTCTTCATTCAATTTGGCCACAACGACAGCCACCGCAATGAAGAGAAATCGACCAACGCCAAAACTGATTTTCGCGACTACTTGAGGACCTACATCGATCAAGCTCGCGCGGCGGGCATGAAGCCGGTTCTGGTCACTCCCATGACGCGCCGCCGTTTCGCCAAGGGAAAAATCGTGACCATCCTACGGCCATACGCCGAAGCGATGATTGCCGTCGGCCAAGAGAAGCAAACGCCCGTTATCGATTTGCACGCCAGCAGCGTAAAACTCCACAACAGGTTGGGCGAGAAAAGGAGCGAGTATTTCAATCCGTCCGCGAATGACCGCACGCACTTCACGCGCCGCGGGGCGGAAGATATTTCTCGCCTGGTGGCGGACGAACTCCCCACGAAAATCCCCGAACTCAAAGGCTACTTGAAACTCGACCCTCCGTACGTGGTGAAGGAAGTGGCGGGCGTGGTCAAAAACCGCCTGCTTCCGCCCCGCCCCGGCAACGCCCGCAACAGCGAGGGCGATTTTATGCAACTCCAGGACGGCCGCGTTCTCTTTGTGTACTCCCATTTCACTGGCGGCGGGAGCGATCATGCGGCGGGACATCTGGCGGGCCGCTATTCCAGCGATGGCGGGCTCACCTGGACGAAGGAAGATGTCGTTATCTTGCCGCAAGGCGGCGCGTTCAACGATATGTCGGTCTCGTTGTTGCGACTGCACAACGGCAATATCGCCTTGTTTTATGCACGTAAGAATTCGATGTTCGACTGCCGCCCGGTGATGAGAATTTCCACGGACGAGGGCCAGAGTTGGGGCGACCCCATTGAATGTATTAGCGACGAAATCGGCTACTATGTTCTCAACAACGACCGCGTCATTCAGCTTCGCGATGGCCGGCTGATCATGGCGGTGTCCCTGCATAACTTGAAAAGTTACGCCAAGCCAAACTGGAAGGGACATATCATGTGTTACCTTTCCGACGATTCCGGCGCCACCTGGCGGCGGAATGAAACGGTGCTCGCGCCCGTTGACGAGCAAGGAAAACGACTGATCGCCCAAGAGCCCGGTTTGGTCGAACTGAAAGACGGCCGTTTGATGATGTTCATCCGCTCCGACGCCGGAAGTCAATTGCTTTCTTACTCCCAGGACCGAGGCGAAACGTGGGCAGAGGCGAAACGCTCCAATATCATTTCGCCGGTATCGCCGGCCACGATCGAACGCATTCCCTCGACGGGCGACCTACTCCTGGTTTGGAATAATCACGAGAACGTCGATGAAAAACACAGGGGGAAAAGAACGCCTCTTTGCGTCGCCATTTCGCGAGACGAAGGCAAAACCTGGACATCGGTTCGAACGCTGGAGGATGATCCCAACGGCTGGTACTGCTATATAGCGATGGATTTCATCAACGGCCGCGTTTTGTTGGGGCATTGCGCCGGCGATCGTCGCACGGGCGGACTGAACCTGACCCAAATCACGAGTTTTCCCGTTGAGTGGCTCTATGAAAGCGGTCCCCCGAAACGTTGAGCAATGAATTCCCGCCTACTGGCGCGAACGCTCGCTTGCGTCGGGCTGATTCAAGGCTTTGAATTCAGGGGGACAAACGGCGCGCCTGTACTTGGGTCGAGCCGGTTGCGGAGGTCCGATTCAGGCGCAGCGTCTTGGATTTGGCGTTCGCCGCCAACCGCCTTTTCATGCAACCGCCATTGAATCAGGCCCACATCTCGCGGCGACGCCCTACCCTGTGCGTCGGGCTGCGAGCGGTAGCCGGTGCCGAAGGCGGTCAGCAGGTTTCCGTCCGGCAGCAAAACGGTTGAAGTCGCTTGGCTGCTGGCCCACCACGCTTGCGGTCCCGGCGCGGACCGGTTGGAGCCTTTCCGATTGCCAACCCAGGTATGCAACAGATAACGGTGATCGAGATCCCAGGTTTGGCCCTGATCGCGGCTGACGACGGCCTCAATGCCGAACTGAGGAAAACCATCGGGCGTGTCGAGGTATCCTTTGCGTACGACGTACGTCATGACGATATCTCCGCCGGGGAGCAACACCAGCGACGGATGATGCCGCCCCCAATCGTAGAGTTTGCGCACGTCCGACCAGGTGCGGCCATCGTCGGTTGAAATCGAGACGCCAAGACCTTCGAGATGATCGATCGTCTGGCCTTGCAATCGTACGGGAATGATGGTTCGGCAAGCCGCGACCAACCACCCGTTCGCAGCGCGCAACAACGCCACTTCGTTCACGCCTTTCCACTGCGGGATTTTGGCCGCCGGACTCCAAGTGGCGCCGCCATCGGCGCTCGATCGAAGAAAGGCTTGCGAATTCTTATGCCCGCTCTGCTGGTAGCCGGTTTCGAGCAGCCGTACGCCCTTGCCGGTGCGTTCGACCAATGGCGGATCCCAAATCGCCCAGGGCTTTCCATCGGGCGTGGGCGCCAAGGCAACCGACGTGTTCCACGTCTGACCGTAATCATGGCTGAACCAGCGCGCGCCCGCGTAGAACATCAGGTTGCCGCCGCCCAGGTAACAAAGGCCCGTTCCCAACGCCGAGAGCGGCTGGCCGTCTTTCCCAAAAATCGCCGGTTTCGGATCGCTCCACCTCGCGCCGCGGTCGTCGCTGAAGAGCACTTCGGCATGGTGTGGATAGTCGCAGCCGACGAGCATCAAGAGCCGATCTTTTTCCGGCATGTAAACGATGTACGGCACGGCCGCCACCCGGTTCCAACGCTCGGTCACGATCTGAAGTTTCGCGGGAAACCGAGCGAAATTCGCCTTGCCGGTCAATTGCCGAACTTCGTGCGCCCGCCAATCGTCGGCGCGGGCGGAAGCCAGCACCGCGATAGTTAGCAGCCCGGCCGAAAGGAAGCGAAATACTTGAACGCGTTGCATGAGGCGGCTCCTCAAGATAGTGGCTTCGTTGTTCACGATTGCGTTGGATCAGAATCTAGGCGGGGGTTCGGCGCATGGGGGTAGTCGACTGGCTGGTAGTGAATCGCCAGTTCGGGAGTGAGGAGTTTCTCGTTCTGGCCAGCGCGCGAGGTGAGCGCTCGGTCGAGAATGCCGCTGGTGAGCAACGTGCGCTCCACCGGATAACTCGGCCGGCCGGTGTGAATCATGCGTTCGATGCCCTTGAGCAGCCAAGCAAAGTGAGGATGACGAGGCTCCGTCCGTTCGTCGAAACGCGTGGCCAGAATGCGCGATTGCCCTTTGAGATTCAAGCCGACCGAAGTACCGCCGGCGAACTCCGGCAACATGAACACAGCGCCCAGCAGGCCATCCCAATATTGAAACAGGAACAACGTCGACTGCTTGCTTTTGCGCACATCTTGCTGCTTGTGCGGCACGGCGGCGATTGCGGCGTCGAACACGGCTTGCGGAATCAGGCCGTCGTCGAGCACGCGCCACATGGCGGCGCCTTGCAGGCATTGCACCCACTTCACTCCCCGTTCGGCGCCTTTTCGCCGCTCGACGTGGCATTGAAAAAACTCCAAGGCGTGGCTGCCGTAGATATCGAGGCCCGAGTAACCAATGCCCACGGCGGCTTCAATTTCACAGCCCATCGGCACGGAAATCTGGGGCGTGCGATAGCCGACCGTCATCGAGGAACCGGCCATGAACGGAACGTTCATCTCCCGCGAACGGTCGTACATCCACTTGGCGTCGGACCAAACCGGCCCCAGATGTTTGTCGCTAAACACCGGCACGACGCGGCCATACTTCTGGAAGGCGTCGGTGATCGCCTCAAAAAAACGCCGCCGAGGATGCAATACCTGCCCCTTGCTGTTTGACGGATAACTACCGTGTTCGCCGATGCTGATCACGCCCTCGACCGGGATGCGATCACCGCCGACGGTTAGCGCCTTTTCGATGGTGTCGAAAATCGGCACGCCATACTTTTTCGACATCGGGCGGGCTAGGTCGCGGTCGGTAAACTGATCGACATACATCGAGGCCAGCTTCAAGGCCGGGCCAGGGCCGCCGTCTTGTTTCCAGCCTGCGAGAATTTTGCCGATGAGCACGTCGGCATGCAGGCCGTGTTCGTAGGCCGTGAACACCGCCGCGACCAACTTCGGTTTGATCGGCTGCTTGCTTGGCGATTCGGCATTCGCGGCGGAAGGCCATGGCAAACTACTGTAGGCAACGGTTGCCGCGGCGCCTCGGAGCCAGTCGCGGCGCGTGGCGCGAGATGGGTTGGGCGATGATGGGTTGTTTGATGATGTCTTGGTCAATGTTGTCACCTCATTGCGTGCGGTCATTTTAACGAACCAAGGTACGCCAACAGGTCGGCCACTTGCTGGGCGGTCATGTCGCGGAGCAGGAGGTCGGGCATGAGCGATTGCCGCTGGGGGACGAGTTGCTCAATGGTCGTTTTGGGAATCCGGCTGATTTTATCTTGTGCGTCCTTGAGCACGACTTCGTGGTCGTCGTTTTGCAGCAGAAGGCCGGTCAACAGGCGGCCATCGGTGGTTTCGGCCAGATACGTGACGAACTTGGGGTCGATCAGTTTCGACGGCTCCAGAATACTCTCCAGCAGTTGCGCACGCGTCTGTTTCTTGCCAATGGTGGTCAGTTCCGGGCCGATTTCCTTGCCGTCTTTCGAAATCCGGTGGCAGTTCTTGCACGACACGCCGCTGGTCTCGAAAAACACCGCCTTGCCGCGTGCAGTGTCGCCCGAGAGCGAAAGAATTTGTTCCGCCTGCACCACGCTTCCCAGCCGTTGGATGCGATCTTCCGGAGCGAGAAATCGCTCGAACAGATCACGAACACTCACGTTGCCGTTCCGGGTGGCTCTTTCGATGGCCAGTGAAACTACGCCCGCCGGCAGTTCACGATGATCCACCGACCGCAGCAGCCGCATCGCGCCGGTGGTGGTTTCCAAGAGTCGGTCCACCAGCGTGGCTTGTTCCGCCGATGTTTTCGACGCCAGCAGCCGCTCCATACTGGCTGCTTCCTCGCTCCGCAGCTTGGCTGCCGATTGATCGCCCGCGTTTTCCGTGTGAGATTCGCGCGGCATCTGCCGGAGCCAGTTGTAGATGAGCTCGACGCCCGCGCGGTCGACCTCCGTCGAACCGATGTACGGCATCCGACCGCTGCCCAGCTTCGACATGCGGTACAGTAGAATCGATCGAAACGGATCGCCCGGCGCGACAACTTGCGCCGCATGGATGCCGAACGCGCCCTGCGTCGGACGTGTGCCGATCATGTTCGTTTTCTCCAACGGCAAGTCGAAGTGCATGTGCGAAAGCACCGCGCCGCCGGCATGCATGCGGTGGCAATGGGCGCAGTTGGCATGCAAATACGCACGCGCCCGGTCGTTCAGTTTGGCGGAAGTATTATGAGGATTGGCGAGCGCTGGCCGCTTCTCTGCGGGAACCGGCTTGGCGAGCAGCCCAATGAGCGCCAGTGTGTCGAGTTGCGGGCGGGCGCTGCCGCCATGGTTGTGTTCCCTGTTCAGTTGCGGCGTGTTGAAGGCGAGCGCGGGTCCTGACCATTTGTTGTGGCATCGTTGGCATTCGGCGCGGCCGGCGAACCGCCACGTTTGCTTTCGCACGCCGCCCGTCTCGCGGGGATCGAGAATGTCGAACGTACGTTCCGCGCCGGCGGCGCCGACGAGCGCGGCGTCGGTTTGTGCGTCGTTCCAGCGGTACGTGTAGGGCCTCCATTCGAGTCCATCGAAGTGCAATATTTGCGTTTCGATTCGGCGGCGGCTGGCGGAATCGCCCGGCTGCATGTCGAGCGAAAGTGTCTTGACGAGCACCGAGTCTTTTGGGAACGTCCAGGCGGCGCCTTCGGCCTTGATCGACAACGCGCCCGGCACAGCAACCCATCGTTCGGCCACGGCGTGATCGGCCCACGGTTCGGCGTTGATCGCGTAGGCCACGACGCCCGGCGCCGGCGCGAGTTCCACCACCGACGAAAACAAACCGCTCTGGCTGAGCTTTCGTGGGAAGGTGGTCGATTGCTCCTGGCGAGGATTCGTGATCAGGCGGTGCAGCGTTCCGGCGGTGTGATCGATGATGAGAAACTCACCGTCGGGCAGTTCGCCGAAGCCCACGATCCGATGGGTGGTGTCGGCAAGTTCTCGGTGGTCGACCACCTTTCCGTTCTCGTAGCGAAAGCCCCACAGTTTGCCGGTGTCGTAATCGCCATAAATGTGAGTTCCCTGAAGTTCTTTCAGGCGGTCGCCGTAGTAGGTCAGCCCTTCGGTGATCGAGGAAGATTCCGTGTGGCGATGGTCGATCGTGGGCGGCAGAATGGGCGTTGGTCCGCGAGGCCATTCGGGGTGGGTCGACTGCCGGCCCTCCATCACGGCCCAGCCGTAGTTGCCGCCGCGTTCGATGCGGTACAGCATTTCCCACATTTCCCAGCCGACATCGCCGACCCACAGGCCGCCGGTTTTTCGATCGAAGCTCATCCGCCAAGGATTTCGCAAGCCGTAGGCCCAAATTTCACCTCGCGCACCGTTCAGGCCGACGTAAGGATTGTCGGCCGGGATACTGTAATTTTTTCCGTTGGCGGCGTGGTCGACGTCGATTCGCAAAATGGACGACAACAGGTCGCTGATATCTTGCCCGGTTTTTGCCGGGTCGGGCGGGTTGGCGGGCCCGGCGTCGCCGGTGGAAATGTAGAGATAGCCATCGGGGCCGAACTTCAAACAACAACCGTTGTGGCCGCCCGACTTCCAGGTGATGAGTGTCGTTTCGCTGGCCGCATCGATCGTGGGCGGGTTGGTTTCCGACAGGCGAAACCTCGCCACATGCGTTCCATGCTCCAGATTCGCCTCCAGGATATAGCACACATAGCAGTACTGCTTTTGTGCAAAGTTGGGGTGAAAGGCGATTGCGTAAACTTGCTTCAGGCCGGGTATTTCCTTGGCGAAGTCGATGACCAAATCAGCCGCCGCGACGTCTGCCTTATTCGGAAACGAAAAGACCTTGCCCGACTGCTCCACGACAAACAGCCGATCGCTTCCAGGCGGCGAGGCGATGTCGAGGCATTGGTTGAACTTGAGCACGGGAAAGACGCGTTCGGTGATGTACGGAAGCGGGGGTTCGGGCGAACCGCTGATTCGCGAGGTGGTCCAGGCGGCCCGCTTCTGAACGCCAGCCGGCGGCGGGTCGGCCAGCGCGCTGCGGCTGATTATCAGCGAAACGAAAGAAACCAAAACCAAAGCCGCGACGAATCTTGCTGTATTTTCTGTTGCCATGTGGCGCATGTGTTCGCTTCCTTCAAAAATCTTTTTGGGGGTGTTCGTTGAGTGTTTATACTTCACACGGCTGACAAAGGTTCATGTTTTCATGGCAATGTCACATCCCAGACTTTGGCGCGGCGCGACTTGCCTTTGGGGCCCTCGACGTTGAGCGTCACGACGAATTCACCCGCCTTTTTATAGTGGTGGATCGGATGCCGCTCGCTGGAGGTTTCGCCATCGCCAAACTTCCAACTCCAGGAAGTGATGTCCCCATACGAACGATCGCGAAAGGCAACCAGCCGATCTTTCTGGCTGATCACTTGGAACGACCAATCGGCCTCAACAGGTTTGCGGAGACTTTTCTCGATCGGCATCAGACGGAAGGCCGTTAAATCCGACGCATTGCCGTACATGGTTGTTTTGTGCGAAAGGTTCCAGAAGGCGGAGTAGCGTTTCGATTGCTCATCATCGTAATCGAGAATCGCCCACGACATGCCGATCACCTTGTTCTCTTCGAGATGCGTTTGAACCGCGCGCGAGCGGTCGGGCGGCGCGTAGTCGAACGGCGTGACAAAAAACTCCAGCACCAGCTTGCCGCTCTCGCCATGCTTGAAGTTGTACTTGTAGGCCGCGTTGGCGTAGGGCAACTGTTTGATCCAGGGTTGCGAACCCCAAACCATCGCCCAGTCCTTGCCTTCGGCGGGAGTGAAAATATGGTAGTTCTGCGCGTGGACGCCGTGAAACAGAAAGTGCGTGGCCAGTTTGCCGCGCAGCTTCGCATTGGGGTGCATTTGCCGAATGAGCGGCCCGCCGGAGAGGTCGCCATCGATCACGACTTCAAAGATATCGTTGTGTAGATCTGGGCTGGCGAAATCCCAGAAGTTGTCGCTGGCTTCGTAGAGAAAATACAGATGGTTCTGCCCCTTGACCCAGCCCACTTTCACTTGGACGTCAAGATTCTCAGGATCGCGATGATCGCCAATTCCGGCCACCGTTTCGCGTAGTTGGTCCATGCCGATGGAGTACGATTCCGGCACGAACGACCAATCGTCGGGGTTGCCGTCGATGCGTGGAATTTTGTTGGCCGGGAACTGAAAGATTTTGAATTCAACGCCGGGCCGGGCAAGGCCAAACGCGTCGGGTGTCGGTTCCTTACCAGCCGCGACTTTCGCCACGGCCAAATCTTGCAACACTTCGTAGGGCGGTTCGTAGGCTTTCTCGCCGCCCTCGCGTGAAGTGAAGAAGTTGAACAGATAAACGCCATCGGCGCCAGCCTTAATGAGTTGCGCCGCCGCGTGGCGGTATTCCTCGGCGGAGAGATTTTTCTGGCCGCCAACTTTCACGCATTCGATGCCGCCGTACACCGGCGCCGTTGTGATGGCCTGTTTCCACTGGCCGATTGGCAAATCGCCGCGTTCGCGCAAAAACTCCGAAACCGCGACAAAATCAACCCAGCCGTTTTTCACCCAGGCGGGAACGTCGCAGCCGAGTTCCCTTGCTGTGGCGGGAGTTGGCGGCGTCCGGCCAAAATTCGAGGGCACGCGCACCGAAAGCACCAAACGCCTGCCGCGAGTGCGCCCGACGTCGTCGAGCATGATGCGAACGCGTTTGACCAGCGCGTTCATTTTCGCCACACGTTCGTCGACCGAGCCGTCTTTGAAGAACTTGGGGAAGCGATTGAAATCGAGTTCGATACCATCGCTGTCGTAGCGACGCACCGCTTCCTCGATCAGCCGAAATGTGTACTCCCGGACCTCCTCACGGCCGAAATCCAACGCTCCCTTGCCTTGATACTGTTTCGTTCCCAGGCGCCAATCGGCATGGTCGACCATGAACTGCGTGCGGAGGAAATCGTTGCCGTGATCGTCGTTCATGCGAAACGTGAGCAGAGCCTCGCAACCCCGCCGCTTCGCTTCAGATAGCATAACCGCGTAGGGATCGACTCCGGCGTCGAAGAATGCTTTCAAATTTTTGAATCGCTGTTTTTCGGAGGCAGGCCATTTGGTTCGCTCTTCCGGCGTGGAGAGCGCGCCGCGCATCGTGCCGACTTTCGTGGGGTAATACATGACCTGCGCGTTGATGCACACCAGCACCGTATCGACCTTGCTGCCCTTGTACGCGACTTCCTCGATCAACTGTTTTACGTCGTCCAGCTTGACCGCAACCGGCCCTTTGCCATTGGCTTTGGTGGAGAGGCAGGAATCTCCGTCGAAGTTGTAGAGCACCCGTCGCGACCGCAGCGGTTTTTTGGCGGAAGCAGACTCTCCATGCGCCGGTGAACCTGAGAGAACAGGGCCCACCAGGAGCGCGCCCAAAAGAAGAAGGAGGAATCGGCGAATGAAAACAGGCATGGAATTTTGTTTTGGGTGGGAGTTCGTAGGTGTCAAGCTGCCGCCATGGGGTGGGAAGCCGAGTGAATTTACGGCTGGGCGTTGATACCCGCTGGAGGAATGAGTAACGTCGACAACACCTGAGCATAAACACGGTGCCCGAAATCGTTGGGGTGGTTGACGCCGTTGCCGGTCAAATCTTGGTTTTGTTTCCGCTTGAAAAATTCCGTCCACAGGGAAGTCATGTCGGCCAAGGCGATTCCAGGTTCGCAGAGTTCGGCCAACGCGTCGCGATACCGTGGAAACAACTCGTGCTGAAGTCGGGTCCAGTTGGGGTTGCCTAGCATTGAAGCTACGAGAATGAATTCGGTCTGGGGTAGCGTTTCACGAATTTTTGTCATGACCGCTTTTGTGTTGGCTTGATATTCCAGAGCGGATCTTCCGGCGGCGTCGTTCATACCGAAGGCCACAATGATCAAGTCTGGCCGGGGCGCAACAACGTCGTCGATCATCGACAACACCCAACGCGTGTCTTTCCCACTGACCGAAAGATTCGTCAGACGCACCGTGGTCTGGCGCCGTGCTTCCAAATGCTGCTGTAGCAGATCTGGGAACGATGGCTGGAACGGCGCCTCGCCCGCCCAGCCAGATGCGTTGCAGCCTGTCGATATACTGTCGCCAATCAGCACGATAGATACCGGTTTATGAGCACGCAGCTTTTCAATGGTGCGCGGCAGCGCCTGCTCGTTGAACGTCGGTAGACGCGTTTTCCAATCTTCTGGCGCGTGAGTGTACGTGATGCACGTTTGCATGTTGTGGTACTCAAGTTTGCCGCCGAAGAAAATCTCGCCGTTGCCATCACGATGCGTCAGTGCGTATTTTTGAGAACCAGCCGGCCGCCGCAGTTCTGCAAGTGTGCGCGAGACGATTCGCGAGTTGGCGGGAAGCATAAGTTCACGCGATTCCCGCTTCCAGTGGTAGTCTCGGCCTTCCTCATACGCGATATCTCCGGTGGAATTTTGAACGCTGAGAATCTTTCGCGCGGGAAACAACAAGGAAGCCTTCGCTAGGCCTGTTTTTGGATCTCGGATGAACAACACGGGTTCGCCCTCGACCGTGTTTCCTTGCCAAACCGGCCGCAGAAGTTTCGGGTTGTATTTCCAGCGAGGTTGCGCTGGGTCGTCGGCTAATGCGGAACCCATCCCGGACACGACGAGAAACACGGAGCTAAGAACAATGGCGCACAGCGAAGGCGCCATGGCCGAACAAAACCGTGGACAGCCGACCGCGCTGTTGCTTGCGGCGCCCTGATCGAGAAAGGACGCGAAACGAAAGGAATGTCGAAGTGCTAACTGAAATGGACTTTGCACGAAAATCTCCGTGGGTGAAGCGAGCCTGGAGCAAGCGTCCAGAGCCTTCATGAGTATCTAACGCCGCGAATCGAACTGCAAGCATGTTTTCCGGGGTTGCACGTTTGGAACCGGAGTTGCGGCGGCGCCAAGCAGGTGAAGCGGCGGGGAATTTCAAGCCGGGAGACCTCGCCGAAAACCGCCGTAAGGCGAGCGGTGGCTAAAAATTTACCAACGGTGTTTTCCCTCTTTTCAAGGGGAGCGAGAGAGGATCGTCTGAACCAAGCAAGTCCCGTAATATCCCTTAAAAAGAGTGCAATTCGTTTTTGCCGCCCGCCTAAATGCAGCTTTGTAATCCGCTCGTTCGGGTTCCCACATTTGAAGCTCTGCGGATGTCGGCAATTCCACTGAATACTTTGTTCTTCCATCGACGATCTTATATGTGTCGAGGGACCGAGGCAAACACCACGCCGGCGGAGTCGTGCCAAAGGCGCGGTCATGTTTGCGAATTCGGTCCGCGGAAGTACGACAGGATCCCTCTTGTTCTGAGTTGTTTGAGGTCGAGTCGCCCATCGTCCTTGATTTTTTTGCGGTAAGAAACCTCTGCAACGTGCGTGTTGTTTAACGCAATATTTGCAGCGGAAACTTTAGCGTGGGAGTCATGCCGGTGGAAAGACTCATCCCCCAAAAAGTGGCTGGACTTTGGTGGCGGTGCAAGATCGTTCCCAGTTGTGAATGCTGTGGAAACGACATGCAAGTCACGCAGGAAAAGCAATGTTTGAAAATTGAATGCCGGGTGTGCAACACCCATATCAACCGCTGTTTATCTTCCGACGCTCTGTTGCAGACGCTCACCGATATCATGGCAAGCCATTTTTCCGAATGCGGCAAAGTCGAATCGGGCGATAACTGCATCGGGCCAACCAGTCCCCAACTTCTGGCCTGCAACATCCTTCCGGTGGACGAGTCTTTTCCGTCGCTTCCTCTCATCGGTTAGGCTTGATAAAAACTTCCAGCCAAACGATTTTTTGCGGCGGGCTTTGTTGCAGTGTGACTTCTATTTGGTTGGCGCCCCGGCGGACGAACTTGAGCGGCGCCTCAAATTGCAGCACCCGCTCCGCCCAATACTGTCCGGGGATTTCTTCATTGTTTCTTAACTTGCGCAGGCGCCGTGATTTGGTAAAAGTCACGCGAGGCAAGCTCAAAAGCATGTCTCGATCGCGAAGATTTGCAAGAGCACGCTTTCCGATTTCAACAAACTCGCCGATCCTGAACGTTTGCAACC
>QIKY01000116.1 GCA_003233175.1 Planctomycetaceae bacterium
TTTTTCATCCGCAAGTCAAGGTCGATAAAGTCAATCCAGATCACGATTTAACGATGCCAGCCACAGTCAACATGGCGCTGTCCAGCTAAGCGAGAATTGCCTCGACCGATTTCCTGGGCGTCTCGGCCGGACCAAGCTGCTGAGCGACGCCCATGGCGGCGAGCATCGTGTTGTAAACATCGAGCCCTTGGGCGCCGACATCGAGAATTTGGCCCGTTTTGAAACGGCCGTTGGCGCCGCTAATGGCGTGAAAAACGCCCGAAAGTTCGCGCCGCACGTTCGCATGCCGGCCATCGCCCGATTCGGTGGAAATCGTGATCATGGAGTTCTCCAGAATGGTTTTTCCATTCGGCTCCAGGGAATCGGCGTCGTCGAGGCGTTGGAGGAAATAGGCGATCTCGCGCATTTTCATGTGCCCATGGGCGCGCAAAGCCTCGTTTTTCTTTTTCATCGCGAACTGATGCCACCACTCGTGGCTGCATCCCTTGGAGCCGGTGGCGTTGTGTTGGGCGGCGTCGTCGAAGAGGAAGCGGGTTTTGCCTTCGTATTGGTATTCTCCGGTCAGGCGAATGCGCTCGCCCGCCGCCAGGAATGTCAATGAGCCGAAGCGAACACGATCAAGCTGGATCGCGAGCGCGTAAAGATCGGCCAACAATCGCCATTCCGACGTCAACTCTTCCAGGGTGATATCGATGCCCTCTCCGCCGGGGTCGGCGCGGCCGCCATGGGCTAGTTCCGAGCGCGCCGGCGCGCTCGGCGCTTGGGAATCCTGCCCTTGCATGGCGTAGGCTCGCTGCTCATACTCTCGAACCCGATCAAGATGATCTGCAATACGGGCGCGCGATGCGGCGCCCAGCGGGGAGTTGGCGCCGGTATAGAATTTGTATTGCTCGACAACGGTATCGAGCACGCTGCGCCGCAATTCGCGGCGGCGAACGGCGGCGTCGTCGCCCTTGCCTTGATACGTTCCAAAAACCCGTTGGAAGAGGCGGCGGGGGCTCTCTTGCATGGCCGCCGCCACGGAGCCGTCTTGGTTGTAGCTGTGAACATAACGGCCGACGCGGCTGCGCCGAAAAAAAGTGCCCGCGACAATCGTGGGCGCCATTCCAGGCGGCAAGCCTTGCGGATAATGCGTCTTGCGAACCACTTGGTCGATCGAAGGACCGCCCGAACGGGCCTCGCCATCGGGCGGCTCCGCGGTGAAGGCGCCCGAAGCGCCGTCGTAATGCGCATTGATGCCCGGCGCGTCGCAACGAACTTGGTCAACATTCCGCATGATGAGCAGTTTTTTGGCCAGCGGCTTGAGCGGCTCCAGTACATCGCTAAAGCCTTCGGCTTGCAACGGCGAGGGAATTCCCAAACCGAAAAAGACATTGAACGCCCGCACCGGCGGCGCGGTTGCCTGCTCCGCCGCCGCAACCTGCATTTCCTCCAAGAGCGGCAGCCCAATGGCAATGGCGCCCATGCCTTTGAGCGCCGTGCGTCGATCAAGACGAATGTTTTTCATGGCTCTTTTTCCGTGGACGTTTTTTGCACTAAATCGCTCATCACGATGGCCGTCATCAAACTGGCGTACGTGCCGCCGTCTTCCTGGGCCTGCCGGTAAATTTTTTCGAGAATGGGCGCGTCTGCCTCGATCAAGGGGCGGCCCAGGGAAAACTGCGTTACTTTCCAGGTCAAACTCTTTTGGACTTGCTCGCTGGCGGCCAATAAATTCATGAGTTCGGCCGATGTTTGATAACCGACCGCCGCCCCGCCGCCGGGAAACACCATCTTACCATCATCTCGCAGCTTGTTGCCATGCTCGTCGCGTTCGTGGAAGGCGCCGATGCCATCGAATTTTTCCAGCCCAAATGCCAATGGCTCAAATTTAATATGGCAACCGCCGCAGGAGCCGTTGGCAATACGCTCCGCCGCAATGCCGCGCTGTGTTAAGCCAGGACTCGTGGGGACCGGCGTGGTATCGAGCCCTGGAGGCGGGTCGGCCACGGAGCCGCGTAAAATGTCTTTGAGAATAAATAGACCGCGTGCGACCATGGAGGCTTCGTCGCCGCCGACGGTCAGAACGCTTCCCTGCGTGAGCAAGCCGCCGCGGCTGGGTGTGTCGTGGAGATCGTACCGCGCGAGTCCGGCGGCTTGTGGCTTGAGGCCGTAATGTTTTGCCAAACGCGGCGTGGCGTAGGTAAGTTGGGCGTTGAGCAAATCGGCCAGAGGCCGCTTCTGTTTCCAGGCGACGTCCTTGAAAAACTCCAGGGTTTCGGTGCGCATGTCTTCAGCCAGACGTTTATCCCAACTGGGAAAACGCGCGGCGTTGGGCGCCAAATGCTGCAAGCGGTTGAGGTCCAACCATTCGGCCATGAATTGCATCGAACGTTCAACGGCGCGGGGGTCTTGGAGCATACGACGGACCTGTTTCTCCACGTCTTTTTGCTCGTAGAGCCTTCCCGCATCGGCCGCCTTGATGAGTTGCTCATCGGGCGGACCGCCCCACAAAATGTAGCTCAGCCGAGAGGCCAGTTCGTAGTCGCCGACGGGCCAGGGCAGGCCATCGCCGCGTTGGTTTTCGATCCTATAAATAAAACGCGGCGACTGGAGCATCGCTTCAAGAACAAACCGCACCGCTTCCTCGAAGTTGCCGCCGGCGGCCGCCACCGTGGTCGATACGCCGCGAAACGTGGCGACTTCGTGTTCTTCCAGCGGTCCTCGGAGGATCCATTTTCCCATGTTCGCGATCAACGGCCGCATGTTTTTGTCGGTAATTTTCTTGCTCGATGTATATTTCGCCGCGAAAGCGGAAACGTCGATTTTATCGACAATGCGCTGCGCCAAGTCGGCGTAGGCCTCAATATGTTCGAGATCAACCGTCAGATTGTAGGCCGTGTTGCTGAAGCCGTCGGCGCGAATGTCGGGCGGCAAAATGGCCAGCGCCTCTTTTGCTATATCAACCCCGACTGCGCTGCGAACCGTGGCGATGTATTCGGAAACGGTCAGGCGGCGGAGCCAATTCCCTTTCGCGACGCGTCGACGTTTGAAGGCGGCGGCGTCGATCACCGGCAGCGACCAATCGGCGCCGTCGTCGAGCCAACGGCGCAGCAACGCTTTTTCCTGGCCGGACAAGGCCGGGCGGTCCAACGGCATTTCATCGGAGTCGACCGACTGAAAAAGCAGGCTTTCCTCCGCCTTTCCCGGCACAATCGCCGGGCCGCTTTCTCCGCCGGCCAGCGCCGACTCTTTTCGGGATAAATCCAACTCGCCTTTTTTTGCCGTGGTGCTGTGGCATTCCAGGCAATGCTTGGCCAGCAACGGCGCCACCTGTGTTTCAAAGAACTGGTGCGCCGGTGAAACGGCCTTCGCCACGGAAGCAGGGCGGACGCCAAGCTTTGGACCGGCTTGGAAATTCCGGGCCACTTCTTGCGAACGCAAATCGCGTCCGTACACGGCGACCAAATAAAACGTTCCCAGCCAGGGACGATCTTGTGAGAGTTCGTTGCCCAGCCCCAAGTGATAGGCCCGACTCCAGTTCAGCGTGGCGCCGGCAACTGTTTTCTCCACGACCTGTTTTCCATCAATATAAATTCTCGCCCGGCCGGTGCGATCGCGCGTGTACACGACATGCGCCCGTTTGGCGGCCAGACTTTTTTTCGGCGAACTCACCGACGGAATGCCATTGGTGCTGGTGCTGGTGGTGCGCAGTCGGACGTCATACTGGTTGCGTTCCTGCCCCAGCGTGACATTGCGTTCGCTGCCGTTGGCCGACAACGTCACGATTCGGCCAGGACCTTTCGTTTTCGTATTCGCGGGCCGCAACCAGGTTTCGATCGTGATCGCACCGGAACGTCGGACCGCGTTAATAATTTTCGCCGCCGGCTTTCGAGAACGAATCAAGCCGCCGGCGCGAACTTCCAAAGCGCCCGGCGTACGGCGCACCTTGGCGGGTGCGACAATCTGCAAATCAAGAGGCTCTCCCACGCCGGAACGATCACGAACGACGTTGCCGGTGGAATCTTGAAAATCGTACAACGCCAGCAGTCCGCTTTGCACACGAACATCGTCCTGAGTGGGAGCAACATCGTGTTGAGCGGGGGCATTGCCAACGGCAGCGTTATCGTTTGCCGGTTGTTTATTGGATTGGGGCGCCGCGGCGCGGCAAATCAAACCTCCTCCCGCCACAACGGCCATTGCCAACAGAAGCGTGCATGTATTTTTCATAGGAGGCGCACTCATGAAATGACGAGGACGAATATTGCCGTGGTTATGGCGTATCGAACTGAAAAATATAACTCGCGGAAGCCGCGCACCAGACCATGCCATGATGATGGACGCAAAACAATCCCGCCGCAAGTAGCAAAACGGGCCAATGCTAGCCGCGCGGAGGCCTACCGGTGGTGCTCGCTGCGCTCGACCACCGGCTAATGGCTGGCAAGACTCCGGTTTGGCGGGGATTTCATAACACCATTGCACGGAATATATCTTGGACAGGTCATTCGTCCGCTTCGACAACTTCCAGCGTTTGATCGGCGGGTGTGTTTTCGATGGTTTGCATGCGGCCGCTGGGCCAACGGATGGTGATTCGATCGATCTGTGCGGCGCTGCCAACGCCGATCAAAAGCTCCACGGGGCTCTGGCCCATGAACCCGTTGGCGGGGAAAAGATCTCGCGTGATGGTGCGCTCGCCGCAGGTAAGCACCACGCGGGCGCCGATGGCCGACCGATTGCTTTCGCTCCCGACAAGTTTCAGCCGCAGGAAATGGTTCTCCGTCGAGATTTTGTTGAGAAAGAGCCGCAAGGGGCCGCCGCCGACCGAACCGACCAACAGGTCTGCGGCGCCATCGGCGTTGAAGTCGGCCGCGACGACGGAGCGCGAGTCGGAATCGATGTTGGCTTGCGAGGCGAACGAGGCGTCGATAAACCGATGGCCGTCCACGTTGAGAAACAATCGGTTGGCTTCAAAGGCGCTGAGATTATGCCCCAGACGCGGCATTTTGAAAGGCGAATCGACCCAAAACTCGCCGGCTTCGCGGTCCACGTCGCCCAAGGCTTCCAATTTGTGTGTTCGGTCTAACGGCTGTGACACGACAGCCCGCCACATACACGTTCAGCCATCGGGTTTGTGGCGGTCGTAACTTAAAAAACCGGTGGCGGCGTAAATGTCGAGCAGGCCGTCGCGGTCGAAATCAGCCAAGGCGGGTGCATAGGCCCAGCCCACTTGGTTCACGCCGGAGTCTTCGCTGATCTCTTCAAATTTGGTTTGGCCCGGCCGCAGGGAGTACAAACGATTGCCGGCGCAGGCGCCTCGAATTTGTTCAAAGACGCCCGGCGGGTAGTCGTCCGCCGAGATGTGGGCGATGATTCGCCGGCCCATTTTGGAGTACATATTCGCGACATAGATATCCGGCGATCCGTTGCCGGTGATGTCGCCCGCGGCGACTCCCATGCTGGTGGCGAAGTCGACCACGCCGGCTGATCGGGACACATCTTGAAAGCCGCCTTTGCCGTCATTGAGAAGGAATACGTTGGCGCCGAAATCGTTCGCGATATACAGATCGGGGTAGTGGTCATCGTTGGCATGCAGCCAGGCCGCCGCGAACGACTGCCGCCGTCCGCCGCCCGCTCGCGCCGACTTCGTCACATCCAGAAAACGGCCGCCGCCAAGATTTTTCCAAAGTTGGTTTTCGGCGCCGGAGTTGTCATCGCCCACCCAACCGACGGGCGCGTCGGACGCGGCGCCCGTTGTTGGCGGCGGGGCTTGGTGCAAGACGTACAGATCCAAAAGGCCGTCGCAATCGTAATCGGCAACGATGCAGCCCTTGGGGTTGTAGTTGAACCGCAAACCGGAGATGTCGGTCACGTCTTCGAAGTCGCGTCCCGCCCGGTTGTGAAACAGGCGGTCGCCGAGGAGTAGGTCGGGAAAATCGTCGTTGTCGAAATCGATCCAGGTGGCCAGAAACACTTGGTTCGCAACGGCTCGCGAGCGAGGTTGTTCATCAGCCCAGGGCGGCAAGCCGACTTCCGTGGTGGCGTCTCGAAAGGCGCGGCCTTCCCGCGATGCAAGCAACCGCCAACGCCCGTTGGCGCTGGCGATGGCAATATCGAGAAAGCCGTCTCGATTGAAATCTTCGACGGCCATCTGGGAATAATATTGGCGAACCTTATCTGTTTTGACCTTCCAGTTATCACGAATGTCGACATCAGCCAAACCGAACGACTCCGTGACTTCCTCGAACAATGGCCCCGTACTGGAGCGAAATTTTTCCGACTGCACCACCCACCCTACAATGATATCGTGCGCGGCGATTGCTTCGTCGTTTTCAAAACGGCACTGAAGAATGTGCCGCGATTCAAATTCAAGCGGGGCGCCTTGCGCGTCTTGACCGACGCCGGTCAGCAGCAACGTGGCCGTCCAGTTTCCGGTTTGGGGGTCGCTGTTGTCGGCGCGAAGATCCAACACCCGGCATTTCGCGCCGCCGACTTTCTGAAAGTCGTCGAAGTAGGAGCACAGGTGCGCAGCCATTTCACCAGCGTTGACGCTGCTTCCCTTCTCCAGACGACTTCCCTTCTCCGAGCGGCCGGTATTGCGAATTTCACGGATGTACGAAAGGTCGATTTCGGTGCGATTTTTTGGATCTCGCACGGCGCCGGAGAAATCCGGCCGAAAAAAGCGGCGTACGGCGGCGATATCTTGCCGGCTCATGCTGGCAACGAGCGGCGCTCCAAATTTCTTTTCGAGTTCGAAGGCGGTGTGTTCAATCGCCCAGATATATTTTTGTTTGTCGAGATCGAGTTCGCTCGATTCCGACGAACCATCTTCCGAAGAAGATGCAGCCGGAGCCGCGCCGGTTGTTGGCTTCGCGGCGGGGCGGCAACCAGCAACACAGAGCATCGCGGCTAACGCGGCAGGCAAGGGAAATTTGATGAGCGAGGCGAGCATCTTATTCGGGCGTTGTAGAGATGTCGTTGAACTCTTGCAGCGATTGGACTATTTTATAACGAATGAGAGGACGTGAACAGGCACGCGTGTTATTTGCTTGCGTTGCCATCGATTGCGGCACATCAAACTAATGGCGTCGGTCCGAAAAAACTTGCTCCGCTGGCTGATCGGCGCCGTTGCCGCGGGCGTTGCGGTTGGAATCTATTGGCTATCCGCCCGCCCCGCGCCAACGCCCCGCGTCGCGACCCGGTCCGCCGGCGCGAGGCTCTTTGCGGAAAATCGGGCATGTGCTGAGTGTCATGAAGAGCAATCCAACGGCCATCAGCTAACGGGCCACGCCGACACCTTTCGCTTTACCGCCGATTCCGAAGTTGCTCGTCAGTTGGACGGCAAAATCTTTCAAGATCCTGAACGGCCCTATGCTTTTCACTACCATTTTGACGAAATCGAGGGGCTGTCGGTCACGATACCTGAACTGTTCGGCCAAGATGGCCTCCAACTCCCTTACGAGCTTGGTTCAGGACACAACGCACTCACGTTCCTGTCCTTGATTCCCAACCAGGTTGGCGATGTGGTGGGAGTGGAGCATCGGGTGTCGCTGTATGCAGGAAAGTCTGGCATCGAGATGGACTTAACCCCTGGGCACCGTCAAACCGCGCCGAAACAAACCATCGAACACTTCGGAAATATTTTGCGGGGCGACAAATTACACCGGTGCGTCGCTTGCCATACAACCACCGCCGATATCGTCAAACGGAAAATTGACAACTTGCGGCCCAACGTCGGCTGCCAAAGCTGTCATGGCCCTGGAGAGCAACACGTACTTGCCATGCGGGCGGACGAGCGAGGAGAGGTTATTGAAGGCGGCGATGCTATCGAGAGCGGAGGATATCTCGGCTTCACCCAACGAACCGCCCTGGAGGAAGTGCAACTCTGCGGCAAATGCCATCGGCTTCCAGACGGCGGCTCGGAAATATCGCCCGGCAATATTCGCAATGTCAGGTTCCAGTCGGTGGGCATTCTGCAATCTTCCTGCTTTAAGGAAAGCGGCGGCAGACTGAAATGCTCAACCTGCCACAACCCGCATCGGCCGGTTTCGCGCGAGTTGGAGCATTACGTGAACCGCTGCCTGAGTTGTCATTCCGAAACAAGTCCTTCCGCGTCTTCTGGAAGAAATCCAGAGGAAACAACTGCCTCCCAAACGCCAGCAACTCTTGTCTGCCCGGTTTCTCCCCGAAAAAACTGCGTGAGCTGCCATATGCCGGCGATTGATGTTCACCGCGGCATCGAATTTCACGATCACTGGATTCGCGTCCGCGACGATGAGCCGCTCGCGCCGCCGGAGGAGTAAGGACCGTTCGCGATCTATTCCTCGCAATGGTGTTATGGAATTCCCGCCAAGCCGGAGGCTTGCCAGCTATTAGCCGATGGTCGAGCGGAGCGACGCCACATACGCATCAACTTAAGGAGGATGTTGCTCTATTAAAAAACGGAAGTCCTTCGTCCAGACATTGTTCGACGGTTTCCGGGTGAACATTTCAACTTTTGGACTGGCCAATTCTTCGCGCCTTCGCGTCTTCGCGTTAGAAAAAGGGCGCGCGCGAAGACGCGAAGAACACGAAGAAGGACGGATGTCCTGCAAAATGACGCCCTGCAAATGGTGCGTCCGTGGGCGAAACTGTGTGCGGCGCTCATTCAGCATTGGTTGACTGCAATGCTCGCGTGGCGCTCGGAAAGCCGTTTAAGCGTTGACGGCGTCGCTAAACGCGTGGGGTCAGCCGACGCCTTGATCGGGGCGCTCACCGGTTACGACGATTTACTTCAAGTGCTTGAGCGTTTCAAGAAAATAGAGCCTCCGGTGGTGTTCACTGCGCTCGACCACCGGCTAATAGCTTTTATCCTTCCAGGATATGAAACCAAGGACGCCAAACCTCTTCGGTCTTGCCCGCATCCGAAAAAACACGGAATATATCTTGAAGAGGGAGTAAGGACCGTTCGCCCTAAAAATGCCAGGTTACGCAACGAACTCAAATTTCATCTCACTATTGGAGGGGGAAAGTGTGTTCCCGAACCCCCATTTGGCATTACCTTTTGGTTTGGGCTTGCAATCGTGCCGGGGTTTGGCAGAATTAGCTGCTTGTGTCGCTAAATGCGCACGATGATCGCAAAGCAACGCGCGACGGTTGGTCGGGGATCGCTCCAGAGGAAGCCGCAAACGGCGGAATAAACCACAAAAGGGTTGATAGGCATGTCGGAAGAAGTTTTGAACGTCGAAATTCGTGAGTCGCGGGGAAGTTCGGCCGCGCGCAGGCTGCGAAACGCCGGAAAAGTCCCGGTAATATTGTATGGGCAGGGCAAGGATAATGTCTCGCTGTCGATCTCACTCGATGAAATGGAAACTGCATTAAGGCACAGATCCCGGTTGGTGACGCTCAAGGGCGATGTGAACGAAACGGCGTTTTTGGCGTCGGTTCAATGGAACACGTTCGCCACCCATCCCGTGCATGCGGACCTGACGCGGGTGAATCTGGAAGACGTGGTTGAAGCGTCGTTGGTGATTCAGCTTCGTGGCGAGGCCATTGGCGCCAAAGAGGGCGGTCATGTCGAACAATTGCTGCGAGAACTTACGATTTCCTGCCCTGTCGGCGTGTTGCCGGAGTTGATCACGGTGGGGGTTAAGGATCTGGGAATCGGGGATTCACTCAAATGTGAAGACATTCCCTTGCCTGCTGGCGCGAAACTAGTGACTAGCCCTGACACGGTTGTCGTGCAATGCGTGCAGGCGATGGAAGACGCCGATGAAGAAGATGCCGCAGCGGTTGCCGGCGGCTCGGAACCAGAAGTGATTGGTCGAAAAGCGGGTGACGAAGACGAGGCGGCGGAATAGTTATTGGCGGCATCATTATTGGCGCCGAAGGCGGGTTGCGCCGCGTTTGGTTCGCTCCGGTGTTGTTTGAGAGGCAAAAAATCGGCTGGCGCCGCATAAGGTGGAAGGCGTGAAGCTTATTGTTGGACTTGGCAACCCCGGCGGTAAATACGCGGGAACACGCCATAATATTGGGTTTGAGGTTTTGGCTGAGTTGGGTCGCCTGCATGGGGCGGGCGCCGCGAGGCAAAAGTTTCAAGGAGAAATGCAGGACGCTCGTATTGGATCAGAAAAAGTACTACTATTAACGCCGCTGACGTTTATGAACCGCAGCGGAAACTGCGTGCAGCCACTGCGAGATTTTTTTAAGATTGCGAATGAAGATATTTTGGTCGTCTGCGACGACTTCCACCTTCCATTAGCCCAACTTCGCCTCCGGCGAGGCGGGTCGGCTGGAGGACAAAAAGGCCTAGCCGATATTTTGAGGAGAACGGGCGGTCATAAAACGGAGGGGGCGGCTAGGAACCAAACAACCGCTAAGCAAACAACCGCTAAGCAAACAACCGCTAAGCAAACAACCGCTAAGCAAACAACCGCGAAACAAACAACCGCAAACGGCGATATCGCTCGGCTGCGAGTTGGAATTGGCCAGCCGCCCGAACATTACGACGTTGCCGACTACGTGCTGAGCAAGTTTCGGCCGGATGAAATGGCCGAAATGCAACAGGCCGTAGTTCGCGCCGCCGCCGCCGCCGCCGATTGGGTGGAAAAAGATATCGACTACTGCATGAACCGCTACAATGTTATTTCCGGATAACATTATATTATTTCCGGTTAACGAACGAATAGATTTGGGTCCGCCCAAACGGACAAATACACGAAGAGCCATTCAAACGGGAGAAGATGAGTCTTGGCCGAAACCGTCTATGAAAGCATGTTTTTACTCGACGCCAATGGTTATGCGCGAGATCCCCTGGGAATTCCCAAGCAAATTGCTGAAATTGTGAGCAAGTGCGGGGGAGAGGTTTTGGCCAGTCGACTTTGGGCTGAGCAGAAACTGGCGTATCCCATCAATGGGCAGCGCAAGGGTGTCTATTGGTTGACGTATATACGCTTGGAAGGTGCGAAACTGGTGCAGTTTGAGCGCGCGTGTCGCCTCAACGACAACATCACCAGGAACCTCACCTTGAAAGTCGACGCCCGCTTGGCCGATACGCTCGTCGCCCATGCGCGCGGCGATGTGGAGGAAACGCCAAAAGAAGAGGCCGGCGCGCCAGCGCCCGCCGAAACCGCCGTTACCTAAACGGCGCGTTGCTCGTGGAGTAATGTTGTTTGCGAACCGCCAATACTCATGGACCTGTGGGCTAAACGTCTCAGTGTTCGTGGATGAAACAGAAGGGGGATGCCATGGCCAGCTTCAACCGCGTCATCTTGATGGGGAACATCACCCGCGATATTGAAGTCAAGTACATTGCCAGCGGAACGGCGGTTACCGAACTGGGCTTGGCCGTGAACGACCGCCGTAAAACGCAGTCGGGTGAATGGGTCGACGAAACCACCTTTGTCGATGTCACGCTTTGGGGGCGAACCGCCGAAGTAGCGGGCGAGTATTTGAGTAAAGGCTCGCCGGTGCTCATTGAAGGTCGCCTCAAATTAGACACCTGGGAAACAGACGGACAAAAACGCTCCAAATTACGCGTCGTGGGCGAACGCATGCAAATGCTCGGCGGGCGTGGCGGCGGAGGGGGCGGTTCGCAAAATTACAATACACAGAACTCAAATTCACAGAGTTCGAATACACAGAGTTCGAATACACAGAGTTCGAATACACAGAGTTCGAATACACAGAGTTCGAATACACAGAGTTCAAGCGCAATGGGCGGCGCCGGTGCGGGGCAAAGCGGCTCGCCCGCTCCTCAGAATCAAGATACAGCGGACTACAACCGCCCCGCAGCGGCGGCAAGTGCTCCGCCAGATGATGACATCCCCTTTTAGCGAAATCGCCTTTGATCTCGCCTTTTAGCAACACATTACCGTTGAACGGAACGATGACCAAGACCATACGCAAAAAAGTTAAGTACACCCGACTCCCCAAGGGGCCCAACGGCGGCGTGCAACTCCTTCTTATTCACTCGGTCGCCGGCTTGGGCGACCAGGGCGAAGTGGTTGAGGTAAAGCCCGGCTTCGCAAATAACTTTCTGTTGCCGCAAGGGTTGGGAACTTTCGCCACTGAGCACCACGTGAGGATGGTCGAAAAGCACAAGTCGCAACTGGCGGAAATCGACAAGGCTCGCTTGGTGAGTTACCGAAATATCGCCAAGGAATTAGGGCAGCAAAGCCTTACTATTGAAGCCAACGCTAACGACGAAGGTCATTTGTACGGCAGCGTGGCGGCGATGGAAATCTCGGTGGAGCTCAAACGTTCGGGATACGCCGTCGGCGCCGACCAAGTCATCTTGGAAGGACCGCTGAAAGAACTTGGGCTCTACACGGTCAAGGTCCGACTGCATGAGAAAGTCGAAACCGACGTCAAGGTTTGGGTGGTGCCCAGCGTTGACGACAAATAACGCCAGCGACAAATAGCTCCAGCGGTGGGAGTTCATGCTTTAGCATGTTTTCTTTGGTTAACAATAGCCTGAAGGCTGAACTCCAACGGTGGACGCAGTAAACACGCGCCGTTGGAGTTCACACTTTAGTGTGTTTTCGTCGTATTCAGCGCTGCTGAAACAGCCTGAAGGCTGAACTCCAACGGTGTGCGCCGTTGTGGTTCGCGCGTCTCGGCCATCCCGATTTCATGCAGGTCGGATTTCGCCTTCGGCTGCACGCTCTTAGGCATCTTGTTCAAAACGTTGGCCGTCTTATGCACCCAGCAACGCTGCTCGCGCGTTTCCAGGAAAATCTTCCGCAACGTGGCCCAGAAACCCAAGGCGCCTTCGGTTCCGTAGACGGGAGGGCGGATTATGCAAACGATTCCGCACCCAACGGGTTAGCGAAATGCGACAAAGAGACGCCGCCCGACTGTTCGGCGTCGATTAGAAAGAACCTATAGCGACAATGAGAATGACTGATGAAAAACGGATTTCCCTAAGTTTTTCATCCATGCTTTGACGCAATTGATTTATACCTTCTAACACAACTTGGTAGGCCAGCGTCAAACTCCGTGTTTGAAACGCCAAACAGGGGTTATGTTAGGAGCTCTTAGGTTATTTCTTCTGGCTTCTTCGAATCGATAGCTGGGAATGTTCAGTTCGATGATCACCGTGTGATAGATCAGGCGATTGATCGCGGCGGATCGCTGGTTCGCCCAGCGTCACCGTCGCGAGCCTAATGCCGCGACGAACAACATTGGAGAAGAGCGTGTGAGGACGCTGCCGCGCCGGAAGCGGTTCGTTGGTGAGCAACACGCAGTAGCTGCCAGAGGCGGGGTCGAGCCAGACAAGCGTGCCGGTGGCGCCCCAATGTCCAAAAGCGGTTGGCGGCATGAAGTCGGCGAATGTATGAGGATGATTGGGCCATTGCATTTGCCAGCCGTATCCCCAGGGTGTGGCGTGTTGGCGAAGTTCGGCCGCGTGGGGAAAGGAGCCAAGCTGATCGCGCGTCATGGCTTGTAGCGCCGCCCGGCTGACGACGCCCGGCTGCGTTTCCAACTGTTCGCCCCGCAATATCTGGAGCAGGTGGCGGCACAATTTCCCCAAGTCGGCCGACGTCGAAAGGAGACCGCCCCAGGGCGAGCCGAAACGGCGCCAGTAGTCGCTGTTCCAGCCCCAGTGTTCGATGCCCTCCCAGGTTTGCATTTCGGCCGACATACGCACCGGCGCGAACCGCGTTGCCGGCCAGTCGGGCGGGGCGCCCAAGGCGGTGTCATGCATTTGGAGCGGTTGAAAAATGTGCGTCCGCATCGCTTCGGCCAGCGGCTGTTGCAAGACGCGGCGCATGATCTCCGCCAGCATCAAAATTCCCATGCTTTGGTACGACACCTTCCTCCCGGGCGCGAACAGCAATGGCGTTTCACAAACCTTCTGAACGAACTCATCCATCGAGGCATGGCGGCAGCGCAGTTGACGATTCTCTGGGAGCATATCCGGCAGGCCGGAGGTGTGGGTCAGGCAATGGGCCAGGGTGATTTTTCGTTTTCCTTTTCCGCGAAACTCCGGAATGAATTTCATGACTGGGTCGGCCAACGAAAAGGCGCCTTGCTCCGCCAACCTCGCCACCATCAAGGCGACAATCGGCTTGGTGGGCGAGGCGATAAGAAACAAATCGGGCAATGTTTCGCCGGGCAATGTTTCGCCGAGCGCTGGTTCCTTGGCCGTGGGTTTGTCGCGCCGCATGCGCCAAAGTTCGCGGTCGGCGTTGCCTACCGAAGCATCGATTGCCGTGCAGGCATCCGAAGCCAGCCAACCGGCGAGCAAATGTTCAGCGTCCTGAAGCGCGGCGACGTCGAATCGCGTGTCGTGAGTCATATCGTTCACGGAAAAGAACACCTTTTTCGGGCCTCGCTCAAAACGCGCGTCGGCCGCCGTTGGTAGCGTGGCGAACTGTAGTTTATAGCCATCGTATTGTGTTTCCGCTTTGTGGAACCACGAATAGACACCAATTTACACGAATGGCGCGCGTTCGGAACCACGACTGGACATCAACCAACACGAACGTCGCTGGTTGGGAAATTCGTGTTATGCGATAGCCCAAGATTGATAGATACCTTTTTCTTTCGTCCTCGCGTCGTCACCCGATCGCTTTCTGCTATTCGATTCGGATTCCTTTTTCGATATCCGGCTCAAAACCGCACTCACACTGGCAAAGCCTGCGGCCCACGGAAAGTATCGCAATTATGGCAATAAAGGCGCCGCCCCGCCGGGCAACCTGCCCGGGTGCTGCCGGGTGGCGTTTTTAGTAGAATCTATTTCCTCCTTTGCCCGACAGCGCTGGGCAGGTTCATTTGGTCGTTAGGCGGCGAAGGTTATGTCACACAAGAAGCGAGGCCAGATCACGACCTCGCCCGAATGGGCTCGCCACTTGCGACCATTCCTTCGTCGCTGTTTTTGGAAAGGCGAGCGCCGAGCCGCGTCGGAGCTCGTTCGAGCCGAGGCTTCTGCGCCCGCAGACCGTATAGAAACCGGCGCCGTTGAAGACCTGATTCAACAGGTTGGATCGTGGTCCCCTGACTCAACAGTTGCCGAATTGTGGGTTGCGAAACACCTCACCTTTCATGGTGAACCCGTTGAACAAGACATTGCGATGGCAATTGTTGGAGATAAGGTCTTGAGCTTCGGCTACTTCCCAGGTGGCTTCTCGGCGAGTACTGGCGGTCGCCTCTATAGGTACAATCGGGAGTAGGTCGGATGCCGCACTATTTTACCCCAGTTGGACGTCTTGCTTAAAGAGTGTGCTAGAGATAAGCACACGCCCAGACATCGCTTTTGGCCGAAAGCGATAAACCTCAAGGGGACTGATCCCCCAATCTAGGAAACACTAAAACACGCACCATGCAATCGCCACCTCACAGCGGAAAACAGTTACTCGCGCCTACATTTTTGTTCCGCTTTGCGGCGCCCTGTTTTTTTCAGAAAACGCTGTGGGCGCCCGAAGGCCCTGAATTGTCGGAAAAACATCGCGTTCCCAGTTTTGGAGAGTTGGAGCGACGCCCGGTTTTCGCCGATTTGCGCACCGCTTGGAACGAGGAGGGCTTGGTGTTCACCTTGCAGGTTACCGGAAAAACACAAAGCCCCTGGTGCCGGCAAAACAGGCCCGAAGACAGCGATGGCTTGCATCTTTGGATCGACACCCGCGACGTCCACGATATACACCGCGCCAGCCGATTTTGCCATCACTTCGTTTTCCTGCCCTCCGGCGGCGGACCGCGTCTAGACGAGCCGGTGAGCGATCTGCCGCCGATTCGGCGGGCCCGGGAAAACCCGCGCCCGGTTCCAAGGAGCGCGCTGAAAATGCAGAGCCAGCGGCATGCCGAGGGCTACTCGCTTCAGGTGCTTATTGGCGCCGCTGGCCTGACCGGCTTCGACCCGGAGGAGCACCCCCGTTTGGGGTTCACCTATGCAGTGGTCGACCGCGAACTGGGTTGGCAAACGTTTAGCGTGGGCAGCGAATTCCCCTTCCAAGACGACCCCAGTCTGTGGGGAACCCTGGATCTGCGGCGTTGAAGCGGAACCGTTGCATAAGAGAGTTCGCTTTTTCTTTCGCCGTTCGTGGTTATTAAATGAAGCAGCGAAAAGACGGAACCAAAAACGTGAAGCTGAAAGGACGGAACCAAAAACCTGGATCAGAAAAAACGGAACCACGAAAAACACGTAATTTAAGGGCGACGGAAGACGGCTCCTTCTCCTTAGATTTTACCACATATCCTGGCGTAATTTTTACAAAAGCGCTCGCGCGCGTTGAGGGTTGGCGGGGCTAAGTCGGTGTGTTGGAAGGGTGTGTTGGAAGGAGGTGCGGCGAAGTTGCTGGTTTTTCCTTTTTACAATCGCATTTCTGCGCGATCAACGGAGTAGGCGGCTGCGTAGTACAAATATTGGAGGTCCTACTTTCTCTTCGCAAGGATGTTTTACCATGTCTACGCAATACGAAACGGATGTCAGTTTGGGTCAGACATTTTTGGGAATGCACAACTGGGCGATGCCCGCCGCACCAAGCGGTTGGCCGAAACCTACGACCAAATGCAGCAGCATCCTGGCGGCGCGCTGCCCGACAAGCTGGCGGCTCCCGCCGATTTGCGGGCCCTCTATCGGCTCTGCGATTGTGACCACGTGACGCTTGCCGTTATCATCGCCGCCGCCCGGCAACATACGCTGACGAAGATCGCGGATTACACCGGGCCGATGCTGATCGTGCATGACGCCACCGAATTGGATTTCACATCGCTGGCGTCGCTGGCCGACGACTTGGGGCAAATCGGCCAAGGAACCACGTGCTGGCTGTTGTGGCCGACGCCGGCGAAGTGCTGGGGTTGGTCGACCAAATTCTGCATCATCGCGACGACGCGCCCGAAAAGGAAACGCTGACCGAAAAACACGACCGAAAAACACGCGAGAGTCTGCTGTGGATTCATGGCGGCCAGCATTTGCCAGTCGACATAAAGCTGATCGACGTGTCTGATCAAGGGTCCGATACCTTCGAATTTCTCGAACACGAATGCAACAGCGGCCGGCGTTTTGTGATCCGGGATTGCAAGGTCCGCAAGGTTTATGCTGGGCATGAACCAATCGGTCCGCGGCGTTATTTGAAAGAGTACGCCCACGGCCTGCCGGAGCTGGGCCGCTTCACGATGGACGTGCAGCCGCAGCGTGGCCGCAAGGCTCGCCAAAATGCGGAGTTTGTCGTGCGTGGCGGACCGGTGTTGGTTTGTCCGCCGCATGCGAAGTCGGGGCATCATGGAGACGACCCCTTGCCGATGTATGTTGTGACAGTTGTGGAAGTCGATCCACCCGCCGGCGAGAAAGCGATCCATTGGATGTTGCTGACCAACGAGCGCGTGCGAACGTACGCCGATGCTTACCGCGTGGTCGGTTGGTATGAGAAGCGTTGGATTGTGGAGGAGTATCACAAAGCCCAAAAGACTTGATGTCGGATAGAATACATGCAGTTCACGGCAACCGCTCGCTTGGAGCCCGCGATTGCCTTGTTGCGCGTGGTCGCCTTGACGCTGCTCAACCTGCGCGACGCCAGTCGCCAGCCAAACGCCAAAACGCGGCCGGCGACAACTCTCTTGGCGACGGATTACGTGCGTGTGCTCAGCATTTGGCGTTACCGAAAACTTCGCCACGACCTCACCATTCACGAATTCTTCTTCGCCCTAGCGCCAAAAGCCTTAAGTCTTGTCTGATTTTTCAATGAATGGCCAGCAAATGACGAATGGGCCAGAGCTGGCGCCAAGTTTTGGGACTCTCGATGGATTCTTGTTCTGTCGGTCGGCCGGTGTA
>QIKY01000071.1 GCA_003233175.1 Planctomycetaceae bacterium
AGCTATCTTCATCATCATCTTCGGAATCCTTGACGATCTGACGGCAGCCGGAAAAGCGTTGCGGACCATTCAGCGTTTGAAATAATACGTCGCGAGCGCCGGCCGTATTGAACATCTTGGGGTGGATCTTGTTGGTGTACCACCAGCCTTCCAGCGGCAAACCCGTGGGGCCGTCGAGCTTGTAGGAAATGGGCAGTTCGTTTTCACCCAGGTTGCGAATTTCAATTTCCAAATTCAAATGGTAGGCGGTTTCGCGTTCTTTCGCGTCGGGAACAGGGGCCAGCGTGAATCGTTTGATGATTTCGAGTTCACCGATAACGCCAATTTTTTTCAGAGTTTGTTTGTCGAGATGAAACCGAAAAGCGACGCCATTGGAAATAGCTTCCGCCTCCCAGACCGACGTTCGCAGCGAAGGCAGGCCCGCGATTTCCAAAACGCCCCGCTTATTGCCCGCATCGCCCACGCCAGACAGCGACATCAGGTAAGAGAGTTGCGCCGGCCGACCTTCACGACCGGCGTTCACCGGCTCCGGTTGCATCACGCTCATCGGCCTCTTGCCGAGCGTGGCGGTAAATGAGACTTCCTCTTTCGCCCCGCCTCGCAAAACGACGATTTCAATTTCATCGTCCGGCTTCTTGCCGCGCTCGACTTGGTATTCATCGCCAGGACTTGGCGAGCCTAACGCCAGACGATACGATTCGCGATTCGTGATCGGCTTCCCGGCTAGAGAAACGATCACATCGCCCGGCTGAAGCCCCGCCGTTTCGGCGGGCGTGCCGTCGCCCACGGCGTTCACTTTGCAGCCGCCGTCCGCTGGTTCATTGGTCAACGCCAAGTAGCCCAGGTAGCCGCTGGTGTCTTCCAAATCGACATACTTAGGATGATTCAGTTGCACGCACTCCACGGCGGCGCCGCGATTGGTGAGCGTCGCCAAAAGTTGAAAAGGACTCGCCGAATTCGCCGAGCCGAGGCTAAACCACTGTTGCGGTATTGCGGGCGGCGGCGAGGCGTCTGAGGGTGCGGCGTCCGATGTTTTATCGGGCGATTCGCCCGCCATCGGATCTGACGTTGCAGCGGAATCTGCGGCGTTGGAATTTGCCGCGTCGGGATCCGCTCCGTCGGGATCTGACGCCGAGGCGTCGAGCGGGGCGTCTTTCTCTTTGTCGCCAATTTCTTTGTCGCCAATTCGCTCGACGACGGGCTTTACCGGAGGCGGCGTTAAGCGGCTCTGGATGAGCATCCACCCCATGACGATAATCATCGAAATCAGGAAGAATTGTGTGTAGCGTTTATCCACGAAGCACGCGCCTTACAAGAGAGCCGCCAGCGATTGACGCAAATCGCGCCGACCGATGAGCAACCCTGAAGTCTAAAACCAAACTTGGAATCGGCGGACATACCGCCAGCGAAATCTTGAACACGCCCTGCACCCGCCCATAAGGGGGGCTCCGCGAGCGGCGTGGAGAATCAGCCCAATATCAGAGTATTCTCGTTATCGGCGTGGATCTTGCAACGGGTAGGGGCGAAAGAAGCGAATCGCCTTAGCCCGCAGGCGTCGAGAGGCAGGGATGGGGGAAAGGCCGCAGCCGGGTGGGAGCTCACGCTTCAGCAGGTTTTCTCGCGTTGAAAACCAGCGCGATCTCGTCCACGGGCCGCGTTCCCCCTCTTCTTCTCCGTCGAGATTTGTGTTTTTTCATCTCGGCGACAACAAGCATCACCAACCACGGTTTGAACGCTTGGCTGAGCAAGGAGCGGCCCGACTGGCAAATAGAGGTGAAGTCGCCGCCTGCCGACAGCAAGGGCTTCACGCCCGTGGCCAAACGTTGGGCGCTCGAACGAAGCAATGCTTGGCATGGTTGGTCTCGTCGCAACAGCAAAGATTACGAACGCCGAGCAGATTCAAGCACGGGCATGATCCCAATCAGCCGCATCGATCTCATGCCACGACGACTAACGACCGCAAAAAAGATAGTACTTACCTATCGTATGGCATCCTAAAACATGGCCTGAATAACCGAACAGACTCTGGTTCCGGTACGCACGACACTCGGCCGATCAGCGCCAAAAACGTACGCGGCTGGTAGCGGCCAAGGATTCGGTCAATGCAGATCGTAGCGACTCATCTTGTAGTGCAATGTTCGAATGCTGATGCCGAGTGCTTTGGCGGTTTCCTCGCGATGGCAGTTCAAGGCGGCGAGCGCAGCTTCGATTGCGTCTTTTTCGGCAGCTTCGGTGACTTCAGCCAGAGGTCTGGCGCTGCCAGGCGCCGGGCGGAACTCCATCTGGAGTTCCGCCGGCAGGCTCTCCGCGGTGATGACTTCGTCGGTCACGGTGATCACCAGCCGCTCCATAACGTTGCGGAGTTGTCGCACGTTGCCGGGCCACGCGGCGGAAGTCAAGACGTGCATGGCGTCGTCGGCGACCTGCCGGGGCGGCCGGTTATGGCGTTTGTAGAAATGGTTTAGAAAATGCTCCACGAGCAGCGGGATGTCGTTGCGCCGCTCGCGTAGGGCTGGCACGTGAACCGGCACGATATTCAGCCGGTAGTAGAGGTCGTCGCGGAACACGCCTTCGTCGACCAGTTGCTGAATGTTTTTATTCGTCGCCGATACAATACGGGCGTCGGAAAAGATCAGTTCTTCGCCACCGATGCGCGTGAACTGGCCTGTTTCCAGAACTCGCAACAGATCGATCTGGCTTTTGGCGGGAATTTCTGTGATCTCATCCAGGAACAGCGTTCCTCCGCGCGCCTGTTCAAAGCAGCCGGGTTTCCGACGGGTGGCTCCCGTGAACGAGCCTTTCTCGTGGCCAAAGAGTTCGCTTTCGAGCAGGGTTTCCGGAAGGGCGCCCAGGTTGACGGCAATGAACTTGCCGTTGCCATGACCGCTCAAATCGTGCAGGGCTTGGGCGATCAACTCCTTGCCCGTGCCGCTTTCACCCTGAATCAGCACGGTGGCGTCGGTGTCCGCGATTTGGCGAATTTGCCGGAACACATGCTGCATCGTTTCGCAGTCGCCGACGATGCCCGAAATTTCGCCAGCATCGGCGAGACGATCTTTGAGTTCGTGGTTTTCAGCTTGCAGCCGGTGATGCTCTCGCGCCTTGTTGACCTGCTGCCGGATCAGATTCAAGTCGACCGGCTTGGTGATGAAATCGTACGCCCCGCGGCGCATCGCGTCGACGGCCGTTTCGACCGTGCCGTGAGCCGTAATCACGATCACCACGGTGTCTGGCTTGCGTTCTTTCAACAGCGACACCAGGTCGAGCCCGTTGCGGTCGCCGGGCAGACGAACATCGGCCATCACGAGTTGAAAGTTGCCGGCGTCGAATTTGTCCAACGCCTCGTTGACGTCGCTGGTTGTCTCGATGAGGTCTGCTTCCTTCGCCAGGCCCTTCGCCAGGCCAGAGCGAATGTTCATCTCGTCATCGACAATCAATATGTGGAATCCGTTTATCAATGTATCTCTTGGCTTTCTTCACTCTGGCCGGACGTGATCGGCAGTATCATTTTTAGAATCGCGCCGTTGTTCGAGCTGTGAAATTCGAGGCGGCCGTCGTGCTGGCACATGATCTTGTCGCAGAGGGCGAGCCCCATGCCGGTTCCTTCCTTCTTGGTCGTGAAATAAGGGTCGAAGATGTGGTCTTGCATGCTGTCGGCAATGCCGGGGCCGGTATCTCGAACCTCGATTCGGACCGAACGCGCGTCGTGGTCTTCGATCATCGAAACGGCGACCGTCAGTCGGCCTCCTTCCGGCATCGCTTCCATGGCGTTGATGAACAGGTTAAGCAGCACTTGCTCCAGCCTTACGCGATCCGCCTTGACGGGTGCGAGCGGCTCGCGGGGAAGTTCGACGCAAACCTCGATCTGCTGCTGCTCCGCCTGTGGACTAATTAGCTTTACCTGGCGATCAACGAGTTTTTCCAAGTCCACGTCGGTAAGGTTCAACCGGTAAAGCGAGGCGAAGTCGCGGAAGTTCTCCAGCACTTCGCCGATGCGAATGACCTCGGTCTTAATGACGCCCAGCATTTCGTGAACTCCGGCGGGCGCTGTCAGACTCACGATTTCCTCATCGAGCAGTTGCACGTGCAGCGAGAGTGCGGCCAGCGGGTTTTTGATCTCGTGATGCAAACCGACCGCCAGCGAACCGAGGCCCATGTAGCGCTCCATCCGCAACAGGCGGGCATCCATCAGAACGCGTTCGGTAACGTCGTGGAGTTGCACGACATTGCCGATTTTCTCACGCTGGTGGTTCTGTAAAGGTTCGCAGAACGCGCGCAGAACCTGGGGCGAGCCGTTGGTCGGGCAGGGGTAATCCTGCACGGCTCCCGCCTGCTGGTTGGATCGAGCCGTCGCACGGAACTGCTCCAGTGGGATAATATCGGAGAGATTGGCCAGCGGCTTGCCAACATGTTCGCCCTTCAGGGTGAGTAGTTCGATCGCGCGACGATTGATACTGGTCACTGTTCCTCTCAAGTCGGTGGTGATCACGGCCTGATCCATGCTGTTGAGAATATCGCCGGCTTGGCCTTTGATGTCCCAGAGCGATTCCTGCGACGACCGATACGCCCGCCACAGCAGCACGACAGCCAGCGCGGTCACGACCAGATTCAACACGATCAGAATCGATAGTCGAAACTGACTCCGCAGTTCGCCAACAAGTTCGCCCGCCGCAATATTCGAATTGCCCGGCAACTGTTCGATGAATTGCTGAACCATTTCCTGTTCGCGCAGAAAATCGTTCATGACCCAAACCGTCACTGCAAACGCGCCTGCGCTAAACGTCAACAAGCCAATGATTGCCAGTCGATGCGTTTTGCCTGTCTCGGTTGAATGAACTCGGAACATGGAACCTCAGCAAACGCACTCGACAACGGGCAAGGAAGGCGATCGGTAGGGAAACAACGGAGGGGGGAGCGGTCGGACTTCGTCGTGAACCGATCCCCATTGATGCAAATGTCTTGCCAGACGCAAATTAACTCAATACTCACGCCGGATGCCCCCATTCAGGGCTCTGCTCATGCAGAGTTCAGCAGGCAATCTGCAATTCCCTGCATATTCAGGACTCGTAAATGATACGGGAGAAGCCGCAAGTATTGAATGGCTCTGGCGGCTTTGCGGCGTGGCGCACTTTTTCCTTTCTGAATCGAAGGGGCAAAACGGCCTCTGGCGCCGCGTTTGCTGAGGGGAGGGTTATTCAACGCGGCCGGGCGTCTCAGACGTCAGACCAGTCTGCCGTTGGCGCCGATCAAGAGAGACGCCGCGCATGAGCGAAAGCCGTCATGGTATGCCATATTATAGATTCGTTAAGCCTTGCATCAAGGACGCGCCCGAAGCGACTCCGTCGGTCCGGCGGTTGCAACACACGATCGAGCGGGCTATCCAGTTGCTGCCCATTAACGGACCGCTGCGGTTTTTCTGCCATCAGAACCCGTTACGCGGGCTGGAAGAACTGCCCTGGGAGCAGGCCGTGCGAAAAGCGCGGCAGTGGTTTCGTGGCGAAACGTGCCTCGCCGAAGACGAGTACCGCTCGCTTTTGGATAACGGACGCATTGAAATTCGCGACCTGCGGGCCACCGTATGGGAGCGTCTCGGCATGGGGGCGAGCCGAGCAGTTGCGCCGGGCGTTTCGCTTGTCGAACTGCGTCTGGCAATGCTGAAGCATTCTTCCTGCGGGTCGACAGAATCCAACACGGAACCGTCAATCGCCGAGCCAGGCGCAGCGTTTGCCGACAGGCAACCTACGCCGCACGCTCGCGATGCTACCCGGCGCGATGTAGACCAGTTGGTCAACCAGATACTCGCGCCCTTCACTGCCGCATTCTGTGATCGAGGGCAGGCAGCTTGGCCAATGCCTCGGCGTGAGCAGGGTTTTTTGAGGGCGTTCAGGGAACTCCATGGCCGATTTCGCCTAGCCACTCCCGCTTGGCGACGCGGGTTGCCAGAAGAACTGCGGAGATTTAAACCCCCCCGCTTCGGGCCCATGGAGTCTATTGCAGATTCACTTTCCCAATTCGGTATCTCGGAAAACGAACACGAAGAGTTCCTCGCCGCCACGCTGCTCGCGCTGCGTGGTTGGGCCGGACTGATCAGGCGTCAGGAAATGAAGACCAAGTGGATGCCCCGACAATTGCCGGCCGGCAGCCTGATTGAGTTTCTGGCGGTGCGCCTCATTCTCGACCGTCTGGCCGCTCAATTCGTAACACGGCAAGGGCTTGGAAACTGCGAGCCGGGCGGCGTTCGCGTTGTCTCACCTGATGATCAGGCGTTGTTCGAGGAGCATTCCCAAGCCGGTGGCGTCTGCAATAATGGAGCCTTCGGCACGCGGCGCAACCAACCCGAGAGCGCGACCATCGCTTGCCGGGAGTCGGTGAAAGCCATTCTGAAATTGGCGCCGGGAATGACCGACGCCGCTCTGAATAACCTCACACAGGAACAATGGCAACGTCTTCAACTTGAAGTGGACGCCTTCACCGAGAATGAACGCCGACTCGTTTTTCACGACGCCTTTGAAGGCCGGCTGAGGCAGCAGATACTTGATGCTCTGGCGGTCCATTCCCTGAATAGAAAGGCCAATCCCGCCGCCGACCCGCCGGACTTTCAGTTCGTCGGTTGCCTGGATTCGTGCGAGGAGTCGTTGCGGCGCCATTTGGAGGAAGTCGCACCCCGCTGCCAGACCTTCGGCGCCCCCGGATTCTTTGATATTGCGATGGCCTATCGCAGGCTGGGCGATTCCGAATACCTGCCCAACTGCCCTTCGCATGTGAAGCCCCGGCATTTTGTCGAGGAGACCGCCGGCTACCAAGCCGACGGAACGCTGCGTCCGGTCTGGAAGGCGTCGGCGAATCCTGCCCAGTTGTGCTGGAAGGAAAACGCCGAGTCGAATCAGGTTTGCGGATATTCCATTGAAGAAATGGCGTACGCCGTCGAGATACTGCTGCGGGATATCGGCTTAACAGACGGTTTCGCCCGCACGGTTTTCGTGGTCGGGCACGGATCATCTGGCCGCAGGCAACCGTATTCGGCGGCCCACAATTGCTCATTTTGTGGGGGACACAGCGGAGGCCCGAACGCGAGAATCTTTGCCACGATGGCCAATCACCCGCAGGTCCGGCGGCTACTAGCGGAGAACGGGCTCTGTATCCCCGAGAGCACAGTTTTTGTTGGGGCCGAGCATCAAACTTGTAGCGACACCATCGAGTATTACGATCTGTCGCACGTTTCGCCGGGCCATCGTCGCCAGTTGGAGGAGGCGATCAGCGTCATCGAAAAAGCGCTTGAAAGGAACGCCCATGAGCGATGTCGCCGTTTTGAATCCGCCGATCCGTCGATGTCGGTCGAGAGCGCGGCTTGGCACGTGGTGGATCGCCTCTGCGACGAGACCGAATCTCACCCGGAGTATAGCTTCGCCGGCAACGCCCTGTGCTTTGTAGGACGCCGCTGGCGCACGCGCGGCTTGTTCCTCGACCGGAGGTCGTTTTTGGCGTCTTACGACCCGACCACCGACGACGAAGACAACACCAGCCTCGCCCGTCTGCTCAAACTCGTGCTGCCCAGTTGTGTGTCGGTAAACCTCGATTACTTTTTCTCTAGGACCGATCCTGAGGTCTTTGGCGCCGGTTCACAAATCAGCCACAACGTCGTTGGCGGCTTGGGAGTGATCAGCGAAAACGGCGGCGACCTGCGCACCGGGCTGCCGCTCGAGATGGTCGATTTTCACGAGCCGGTCCGACTGTTGTGCGTTGTTGAAACAACACCCGCCGCACTGTTGCGCGTGTTGGATCAGATTCCCCGCGTCAGCCAGTTGGTTGCCAACTCCTGGTTTCATTTGGCGACGTTGGATCCAGACAGCGCCGAGATTCACATTTTACGCAAGGGATTTTTCGAACGGCATCACCCGGAATGCTCCAGCCTGCCGAATGTGAGCTCGTCTCGCGATTGGCGCCAGAATCGTAGCGGCAATCTCCCGATCGCGACCATCTCATGAAATCGATTCTCCCGTTCGCCGGCTGCACTGAGTTGCACCGCCACTGCAAAAAAATGCAGTGCCAACGCAGTTTCCTGCGCGGCAAACCCAACACGGCGCGGCGGGTTGGTGATCGGATCGTAAAAAACAAGGGGGATTTCTCCCGCCGGTCGCGTGGTGTGGTGAAGCGAGCTGCAACTGGCACGCGACTTGCGTTCCATGGCTTTCGCAAGGTGACGCATCTCATACGATGATTCGTTACCGCGAACTTTCCCCTTCCAAGCGCATGTGCGCTGGAAAACCCGCCTCGACCCGCCTCAGGGAATACAACACTTAATGGAACGCGACACCCCAAGCTGCGGCGTCCTGCCGATGGATCTCTGCCGGCGGCTTATTTGAACGCCGTTTTTCTAAAGAACTCTCGCCCCGCGGACTCTCCATGGACTTACTTCTCTTCGGAACATTGACGCTCATCGCCGGCATGGCGTTGTGCTTTGTCTTGCCCGGGAATCGATTGCGGATCGCGGCGAATCTGGTTTCGCAGGTGATTGGGGGCTGGTGCATTTTGTCGGAGGCGATTCCGGTGCTTTTCGGGGCGCCTTCGGTCAATGGCGTAATGCACTGGTCTTATCCGGTTGATCAGATCGACCTGCAGTTGAATCCGATCGGAGCGTTTTTTCTGTGTTTCTCCATTCCGATGACGTTTTTGGGTTCGATCTACGCGGTCGGTTATTTGTCGAAAGACATCGACAGCGAGCGGCATGTCGGCACGCATTTCGCGTTGCTTTCGCTGGTGCAGTTATCTTACGTGATTATCTATACGGTGCAGAACGCTTTTGCATTTCTCGTCGGTTGGGAATTCGCCGCTTTGGGCGCCTGGCTGCTGGTGATCTGGCAGCACCGCGACCAGAAAATTCGCTTCGCCGGGTTCAATTATTTGGTCTCGACGCACGTCGGGCTGTTCTTTTTGGTCGCCGCGATCGTGGTCATGCACGGAGCAACCGCCAGCTTTCAGTTCGATGATTATGAACGTTTTTTGAGGCAGCCCAGCGTGGCCCGCAACATTACCTTTGTGCTGTTGATGACCTCGTTCGGTTTGAAGTCAGCCTTCTTTCCGTTCCACACCTGGCTGCCTCGAGCGCACTCCGCGGCTCCGGCTCATGTGTCGGCGCTGATGTCTGGCGTGATTCACAAAGCCGGCCTGTTCGGCATGATTAAATTCATTTTGATGGTCGGCCACCCAGAGGCCTGGATGGGGTGGTACCTGATCGTGGTTTCCGGCGCATCGGCGTTTATGGGTGTTCTATACACCATTACTCAACGAGATATTAAACGACTGCTGGGTTACAGTTCCACGGAGAACGTGGGGCTGGTGGGGATCGGGTTTGGGCTCGGCTGTCTGGGGCTCTCGTATGATAGCCCCACACTCGTGGCGCTCGGCTTTGGCGGCGGCTTGTTGCACGTTTTGAACCACGCACTCTTTAAGTGCCTGTTATTTTACGGCGCCGGATCGGTCTACAAGTTCACCCACACGATCGATCTTGAGAAGTTGGGAGGAATGCATCGTCTGATGCGTTGGACGGCGCCTCTGTTTCTGTTCGGCGCCATCGCCAGCGCATCGCTGCCTCCGCTGAATGGGTTCGTCGGTGAATTCCTACTCTACACAGGGTTGCTGCAATCGCCGCCGGCCTTAGGTTCAGGACGCGTCGGGCTGCTTTTGGTGGTGGCCTTGCTGGCGCTGGTTGGCGGTCTTTCGCTGCTTTCAACGGTGCGCCTGTATGGAATGATTTTTCTCGGCACAACCCGCAACCCCCATAGTATTCATGAAGACTCGCGTGAAAACGCCTGGATGATTATTCCGATGGTGATTCATCTTTGTGGAATCGTGGCTATTGGCATGGTTCCCATTCTAGGCATTCGATTAATCGAAGCCCCGACGTCCATGATGCTGGCGGTTTCCTCCGCGCCGACGGAGTCAGTGACCGCATTTATGCCAATGTCCTTGCTGAATTCCCTGGCGATGTTTTCCGCGCTGTTTGTGGGCGTCTTGCTGTTTCTTCTCGCCTTTCGTTTCTGGTTTCTGCCCCGTTGCAACCGCACGCACGTCACCTGGGGATGTGGCTACACCGCTCCGAATCCGCGAATGCAATACACCGGCGCCTCCTTTTCGGGGCCGATGGTCAGCGTGTTTAAAGACATGCTGAAGTTCGTCAGCCAGGAAGACCTGCCCGAAGGCGTCTTCCCCGCCGATGGAAAATATAAAACGCACTGCGTCGACTCCGTGGAGCACAAGATTTTCGAAATACTTGACGATGGCGAAAAGGGCGCGACAAACATCATGGACCGATTACCCGAAAGCTCCGGTTTCTCGTTCGCCATGGGATTGATCGGTTTGCTGTTGCTGGTGTCGCTGATCGCGTTGAATTAATAACAGGACATTGCCTTTCCAATGAAATACGCATTGTTGACAGCATTTCACATCGCGGTGCTGCTGATCGCCCCTATTTACGTGGTGGGCGTTATTAACCGGGTCAAGGCGTATTGGGCGGGGCGGCGAGGGCCGCGACTGAATCAGTCGTTCTTCGACATGCTGCGTTTAATGAAAAAAACTCCGGTCTACAGTGAAGTCACCAGTTGGATATTTCCTGTCAGTTCGACCATCGTGCTGGCCACTGCGGTGACCGCCAGTCTGATAACTCCCATCGTCCCCGGGTTTGCTCCTTTTGGATTCCCTGGCGACTTTGTAGCCTTTGCTTACATTCTGGGGCTGGGAAAGTTGTTCATGATGCTCGGCGCCCTCGACACAGGCAGTCCGTTTGAAGGCATGGGGGCCAGCCGCGAGGCGACGTATTCAGCACTTGCCGAACCGGTGTTGCTGCTCGGCCTGGGAACATTGGCCTGGGCCAGCGGCGCCACTTCGTTCCAAGACTTGGTCATTCCCGATGTCTCGCTGGGCATGAATATCGGGCTACGAATCGGGATCGCACTCGCGCTGTATGTGGTGTTGCTGATCGAAGCGGCGCGAATCCCGGCCGACGACCCCACCACTCACCTGGAGCTAACGATGGTTCACGAGGTCATGATTCTCGACCACAGCGGTCCGGAACTCGGCATCGTGCAACAGGCGTCGGCTCTCAAGATGACGGTGCTGATGGGCGTTATCGCCGCGGTGTTGAATCCTTTCAGTGTTTCGGCGTCTGTTGTGGGCGCCTGTTTGGCGGCCGCCGCGTCGATCATTTTGATCGGGCTGCTTGCGGCCTCGGTGGGTCTGGTTGAGTCGCTCATTGCTCGGTTTCGTTTCCAAGCGTTGCCGCTGCTCACGCTGGCCGGTTTTGTGGTCGTGATGTTTGTATTGATTATTTTCAATGTCGGCCAAGGGCATATTCAATGAATGACGCGTCCGATCTTTTCGTGCTGTATGTTGCGGCGGTTGTCGTGCCGTTGATGTTTCAGTCGTGGCGCGTGGCAATACTTGGTCTTGGCGCGCAGGGCATTCTCCTGGGAAGCATCTTGGCTTCGCACCACCATCCCTGGAGCGGGCAACTCGTATTTGAATACGCCTATCTCTTCGCCATCCGCGGTATTGTTCTACCGTGGTATTTCTTCCGGCGCCAACGTGATCATACCGGCGAGAGTGAATTCGTGTTGATTAGAAAGAACCTGTTTCAGTGGCTAATCGCCGCATCGCTGGTGCTTGTTTCGTTTATGTTCGGCAGCCGATTGTCGCCGAACAATCCGGCAGAAGCTTGGCAGGTGGGAACAGCCGCTTCGGCGCTGTTGATCGGGATGCTGATTCTTAGCCATCGGTCGGGGCCGCTAGGGCAGATCGTGGGCTTGTTCACGATCGAAGGCGGAATCGCGTTGATTGAATTGCTGTCGCCTCACGCCATGCCATTCCCCGTCGCGATCGGCGTTTCCATTGTGTTTGTATTGTTGATGCTCACCTGCGGATTGTACCTCGGCCAATTGCCCGCCGATACGCTCGCGACGGAACTAGCCGCTACTGAAGATAAGGGCGTCCTATGATTGCCATGGCTTATGTGTGTGCATTACTCCCGCTGGCTGGGGGGCTCTTGTTATGTGCGCCCAAAATCAGAGTGTGGCGGGCAAACGTCGTGATGCTGATACTGGCGGCGATTGAGTCGGCTTGCGCCGGTTACATTGCCTGGCAACGAACGCCGGACGCGTCGGTGTTTTTCTGTGACAGATACTTTGTCATTGATGCAACTTCGGTGCTGTTTCTATCGCTGATTTCACTGGTCTTCCTAGGAGTGTCGGTTTACGCCTTGCACCGACGCTCGACAGGAACCCTCGACGGAGACCCCGAACTGTATGCCGGCCGGTCTTTGTTATTCTTTGCGGCTAGCGTGTTGGCGGTGTTGAGCAACCATTTGGTGATGATGTGGATATTCCTGGAACTGAGCGCTCTGGCGATTGCTCCCTTGATTTTCTTCGGCCGTGGGCTGGATGCTAAACGGGCCTCCTGGAAGTACCTGATGTTTTCAGTGGTCGGATTGGGCTTCAATTTCCTTGGTCTGATGTGCGTGGCCCGGGCGATTGCCGGAGGCGCCGGCGCGCACAGCGCCGGAGAGCTGACGTTCTTTATCGACGAATTATGGCACGTTCACAGTATTGGCGATTCCCATTGGTGGCGGCTGGGGTTGGCGCTGATGGTCTTTGGAGTGGGAACCAAACTGGGCCTCGCGCCCATGTACTCATGGTGCCCCGACGCCTACGACAAAGCGCCGCCTTCGGTTACGGTCATGTTGGCGGCTGTTCAATTCAACTGCGTTGTCGTGATGCTGTTTCGCGAAGTCGGGTTGTTACGATCGTTCGACAGCCAGTTGGTCAGCAAGGAGCTGATCGCGATGGGCGTTCTTTCGATCGGCGTCGCGGCGCTGCATATTGTCAAGGCTCGTAATTACAAACGCCTGATTGCCTACGCTTCGATCAATCATGCTGGGTCCATCGCTCTGGGGTTGGCCGTGGCGATCAATTTGAACGCGGCCTATGGCGTGGTTCTCTATGTGGTGAGTAATGCGTTTGTCAAAGCGGTGCTGTTCATGTCGTGCGGGAATATCAAGGCGCATTTCGGCACTAAGCAAATATCGGTTCTGCGCGGCGTGATTCGCGTCATGCCGTTTAGCGGCTGGGTGTTCATGCTGGGCGTGTTCGCCCTGCTGGGGTTCGCGCCCTTCGGAAGCTTTATCGCCGAAGTGGTCATGCTCAGCAATATGACCGAAGGCGGCTATCTGCTTGTCTTCTTCTACGTCTGCGTGGTGTTGACCATTGTCTTGATTGCCTGTGGGCGCCTGCTCTTTCCGATGATCTGGGGCGACGCTAGCGATGAGGGGATCCGGCACAATGACCCCTTCACTTCGCACCTGGCGAGCATGTTCTTCATAGCGGTTCTGTTGTCGCTTGGAATCTATACGCCGGCGCCGGTGAGTCATCTGCTACAGGAAGTGGCGAAAACTCTGGTGGGTCACTGATGCGGCGAATTTTGGCGTCACACGTTGGTAACGCGCGCAGCTTCACTAGGCGAAAAACATGACATTAATAACAAACCACGCAAACGCTCGGCTAACAGCGCTCGATGAGCTAACCACCCACGACTACCCTGAATTTCAAACGGAAATGCGACAGCGGCTGGCCGGAGACGACCGTCTGGTGAGTTATTTCGGCGCTCCCAGCCCAGCCGACGCCGCGCCGTTTTTGCACGCCGTATTCATTGCGCAAAACGGGGAACTGGTGCATTTCCGAGGGCGGGGCGAACCGGGGGCGAACGTCGCTTCGCTCACTTCCGAGTTTCCGGAAATGCATTGTTTCGAACGCGAACTGCATGAACAATACGGCCTCGATATGGCCGGGCATCCTTGGCTCAAACCCATCCGCTTTGAGGGCCGCGATATCGAGCAGATGAATGAGTACCCTTTTTACAAATTGAAGGGAAAAGAAGTTCACGAAGTCGCCGTGGGGCCGATTCACGCCGGCGTCATCGAACCCGGGCACTTCCGCTTCATGTGCTTTGGAGAGAAAGTTTACCATCTCGAAATTCACCGCGGGTACCAGCACCGGGGAGTAGAAAAACTTTTGCTCAAGGCGCCCCTGCGAAGCCTGCCGCCGCTCATCGAGAGCGTCGTCGGCGATTCGGCGGTCGCGTATTCGCTCGCGCATTGTCGCGCCATCGAGGCGCTTGCCGATCTCGATGTTGCGGCCGATGTGGAACGCATTCGCTCCATCGGGCTGGAACTGGAGAGAGTCGCGATGCATCTGGGCGGACTCAGCGGCATGGCCACCGATATCGCCTATTTACCTGGAAGCACAAGCTATGGCCGGCTCAGAACGACAGTCATCAATTTGTCGATGCGGCTATGCGGCAGCCGCTTCGGACGAAGCTGGTTTCGTCCTGGCGAACTTCGCTTCCCATTCACCCAGACCCATCGCGACGACATCCGTCAGAGTTTGGAGTTAGTGCAACACGACATTGCCTTCATTAACAAGTCGTTCACGGAGTCGCGAACCGTGAACCACAGATTGCGTACGATTTGCCATTTGTCGAAAGAGGTCGCCCTTGAAATAGGCGTGGTCGGCATGGCGTCGCGGGCCTGTGGTTTATCGCGTGATCTAAGAACGGAAATGCGAGGAGGCGTTTATGAGGAGCACCCCATCCCTCTGGTCAGCGAACCAACGGGTGATTGCTGGGCGCGCGGCATGGTTCGAATTCGAGAAATTGAAGCGTCTATTAACTGGATGCTGGCGCAGAGCGACCTTGCCCATGATGTCGACGCGGGAACGCCGCCACAGATCACACTGCGACCAAACTGCGGAGTCGTCTCTCTGGAAGAGGGCTGGCGCGGCGAAGTGATGCAGTACCTCGAAACCGATGCAAACGGCGACATCGCCCATTACAAAGTGCAAGACCCGTCGTTACGGAACTGGTTCGGAATGGCCCAAGCCGTGAAGAACAACACGATTTACGATTTTCCCATCTGCAATAAGAGTTTCGATTTATCTTACTGCGGGAATGATCTCTGAAAGCCCTTCGCCAACTATGACTTCACTCGATTGTCTATAACGCCAACATACGCTCCGGCCGCCGTGCAGTGAGCGGCGAGTGTTCGACAGGTATAATGATGAAATCCTTGACCAACGCCCTGAAGGTGCGAGCATCGCAGGGCAAGCAATTTATTCCCGATGTGCGCGGCGCTAATCCTGTCGGATTCCGAGGGCTGCCCGTCATTAGCACGGCTCCCTGTGAGAACGGCTGCACGGCCTGTGTCGAGAGTTGCCCCACCACCGCCATCGAACTGGAGCCGTTCGGCCTGGATCTGGGCCGCTGTATATTTTGTGATGAGTGTGCTCGGCTGTGCCCGCAGGATAAGGTCGAATTCACCACCGGTTACCGGCTGGCCTCCAACACGGCCGAAGGGCTGGTTGTGCGGGAGGGTAAGTCGCTGAGCCCGGTCGAATCCACCGAGACGATCCGAAAACTGTTTGGGCGGTCGTTAAAATTGCGCGTTGTGTCGGCCGGCGGCTGCAACGGTTGCGAGCAGGAAATCAACGCCACGACGAACGTCAACTTCGATATGGGGCGCTACGGGATTGATATCGTGGCATCACCTCGACACGCCGACGGAGTGATCATCAGCGGCCCTCTCTCGGCGCATATGGCGGCCGCGCTCGACCTCTGCTACCAGGCTATCCCGGAGCCAAAACTTGTGATTCTCGCCGGTGCGTGCGCTATTTCGGGCGGCATCTTTGAGGGCTCCCCGGAACTCAACCGATCGTTCCTGGAACGGTTTACGCCATCGTTGTACGTCGCGGGGTGCCCGCCCCATCCGCTCTCGATTGTCAATGGCATACTCGACCTAATGGGCCACGCCGACGGAAAGTGGTAAGCTCCAGCCGCATCAATACACTGCCGTTTTCGGCTGGTTCGACATCATTTAGAACGTATCCATGAGCAATGAGAGGGCATTCCATAACCCTGTTCTCGGGAGAGTGAACCCCTGCTGAGCCACGTTTTACCGAGCATCAGTTTGGTCAAAAATCACCTGGGCGGCTGCCAAGTCGAAACGACTTGCGAGTTTCCGTGCCTACCGAATGCGGTTGGTTGGCCGCCGGGGAACCTCTGCGAATCGTTCCGTTCGATACTCGAACAGTCGGATGTCGAACCGCTGATCTTGCCTCCGCAAAGCCCCAATTTGAATTCGTATTTGGAAAGGTTTATGCGAAGCCTGGAAGATGAAAGTCTGTCTCGGCTGATTTTCTTCGGCGAGAACGCGTTGTGAAACGCCGTCAAACAATTCCTTGCCCGCGACCACCGGGAACGCAATCATCAGGGTTTGAAAAACAAGATCATCGACCCTGGCGCCGAAGTCGGGTAAGTCGCCGGCGAAATCAAATGCCGCGATGGGAAACGCAGATTGCGGAAAACGCAGAGGCCGCAAAGGACCGCAGAGTCGCGGCGCAACGGCTTTAGGAACAGTTCCGAATGGCGCTTAATTCGCCGTAGGTAGGAACAGGCACTGGAGTTAATTGCAATTGATAGCGAGGGCCTCACCTGGGATGCGTTTGGGGTTATCAACACACTTCAAACACATTCGGCAAGGAGGCCGTGTTTCATTCAGAATTTGGTTCGTTGCAGAGTCGCGTTACTCACGCCCGACAAGCGGATGATCTGTACTTCGCGGCTCTGCTTCCCGC
>QIKY01000196.1 GCA_003233175.1 Planctomycetaceae bacterium
TTGTTTCAAAATCGTTTCGACATCTATGCGGTTCATGGCCACATTATACGCAACAAAGAGACTCGCGAAGTGCTAGCGTTGAGAAGATACCGTGAGCGGTATAACGCGAGGCGGGGGCGGGTAACCCTAGGTTTACTGCAACGGTGAAGCAAGCTAAAGCTTGAACTCCAACGGCGCGAAGTTCAAGGACGGAGCAAGCTAAAGCTTGAACTCCAACGGCGCGGACCCAACGGCGTGTTCACTCGCGGGGCGCGATTCGTTTGTATTCGCCCTTGAGCCAGAGTGGCAGGTCGGATTTGTAATACCGTGAAAAGCGGCTTTCACTGGGGCCGCCGGGGAGGTTCGTCCAGGCTTCATTGGCGCCGAGGTCGGTCACGAAGTGATACGAAGGCGCGAAGGTGGTTTGACGCGTGGCGGTTCGCAGCAAATGGCCTTGGAAGGGCGTCGCATGGCAGCCCCGCATCGGATACTCCCGGCTGTTGAAACCCAACAGCCGGCCGACGTTATGGCTCCCGAAAAAACGATCGGTGAAATAAAAACGATTGACTTCCGACCACGGCGTGACGTCATCTTCGTCGACGCGTTGCGCGGCGCGGCGAATAAGCTCCGCTTTATCGCGATGCCTCCACCAGATCGATTTTTCTTTTGCCAGCACGCGGTCGATGGCGGTCAGCAGCATGGTGGAATAACCGGAGCGGGTGAGCAGGAATAACGTTCGCCGCCAACCCAGGCCGCGCTCGTGTCCAAAGATTTCCACCAGCACGCGAAAATACAATTTTTGAAACAGGGCGGCTTCCTGGCTTTCGGGGGTGTAGCTTCGGTCCCAATTCGTCAGCCGCGTGCGAAGTTTTCCTTGCGGCAGGTGCGGCAAAATAATTCGCAGCAGGTCGTCGGCTTGCACGCTGATCACATCGTATTGCAGGGTTTGCATGTCGGTGAGGGTGGCCGCCGGCAGTTGACTCAATTGTTGGTCGATGCGGCGTTTGCGGTAACCGGCCAGAATCTGGGTGATTAACATCGGGCCATCGGGCGGATTCATTTCCTCGTTGGCCGTCGCGACGAAGCCTTCGGGCGGATCGTAAATACGCGGCAGGAACTTTTTCGGCCACCAGCCTCGCCAATGATTTTTAGGATCCCAGGCGGGAATCGGAGCCAAGCCAACTTGCCCGCCGCCGCGCTGGGGATGGCGCCCACAACCTTGCAGGCCAATGTGCCCTTGGCGGTCGGCGAACACCCAGCAGAGGGTGGGCTGCGTGCAGTCGCGGGCGGCGTCCATGGCGGCTTTAGTATTGGAGCTGCCGGCAACCTCCATCCACACTTCCATGGCTCTGGCGCCGCCGCCGGCGCTGCCGGTCCAACCGATGGAGAGCAAATACCCGCCGCCAAGTTTGCCGGGGTCGCTTTCCAAGGTTCCTTGCTCGTTTTCGTACACGAACAGCGTTTCCGGTTCGGCGCCCTTGCGGCTGATCACTTCTTCTCGGACTTTGAAATCTTGCCAGCCTTTTCCTCGCCGATATTGCCACTCGCGTTCGCGAGCAAGGCGGCAATCTTCGATAAAAAAGTCGATCGTGTCGCCTTTCATGTACGTGACTCCCCACGCCAAGTTCTCGGACCGCCCCACGGCAATCAGCGGGCAACCGGGCAACGAAGCGCCCATCGTATAATGATTGCCCCACGTGAGCACGGCTTCGTACCAGATCGCGGGGAGGCGATTCACTTCCAGGTGCGGGTCGGAGGCCAAGAGGGCGAATCCCGATTGGCTGCGTTTTGGGCTGACGGCCCAGGCGTTGCTGCCAGCCAGACGCGGCAGGTCGGTCAGTAGTTCGAGCGCCTCATTGGAAAGCTCGTTCGCCATTTTGACTTTGCGCAGCACATCGAAATCGACGTTATCGAGCCGGTTTCCCAGTAATTCGCGGAGGCCTTCATCGTTGGCGCCGGCGTGGATCAACTCCAGCAGCAGCCGCTCGTTTTGAAGTTGGCTGACCGCCAGTCCGCCAAAACTTAAAAGCTTTCCCACCAGCAACACGGCTGCGTGGTCCCAGGGATGGACCTCAAAACCGGTGGCCCACATCGGCAAGGAGCGGCCCAGGCCCTTGAGCCCATCGTTCACGCCCGAACAGTACGCCTCGATATTTTGGTAATGTTCCGGCGTGAGCGCGGCCACTTCTTCTTCCAGCCGAAGGTGAAGGCCGATACGGCGAAAAAAGCGGTCGGTTTGCAGCAGTTCGGGAGAATCGGAAATTTCCTCGGCGCCGCGTCCGCTGGCCACCGAGCGGGCGAAAAGCAGTTGCGTGCCTCGGTCGGTGGCGTGCATGTAGCCCAAGCCGTAGAGCGCGTCGGTCCACGATTCTGCTTCAATGCGCGGAACTCCGTGGGCGCCTCGCGTGGCGCGAATGTTTCTTTTTAGGTTTTTCAGTCGAAGTGGCTTCATGTCAGACGCTTGATGCGTAAGTCGTGCGAGTGCTTTGCCTCGTGTTATACCTCAAGCGGCCCTCCCATTTGGCGGCTGGCCAAAAAAACGTTGCCTAGCTCACTTGAGGCGCCGGCTAAATAGGCCGACAATAGACGTCTGCCTTTGTTGAAACCATGAGCAGAAACCTGTTCGTTTTATCGGAAGTTGCAGCTTCAAGAAAACGCGAGATCTTGTGAACACTGGCGCATCTTCCACCCGCCGCCGCCACTCCGGGCGGATCGTAACGGCCTTGCTGTTTATAGCGCCTTGGGCTCTCGGATTCCTGCTGCTGGTGCTCTACCCGTTCGCGGCTTCGTTGTATTGGAGTTTTTGCGAATACGACCTACTCTCGCCGCCCCGATTCGTGGGCGGGGCGAATTACCGGCGTTTGGCCCACGAACTCCTCAACGGCGAGGGTTTTGGACGAGCGGTTTGGAACACCGCCTATTACGCAGTGGCGTCGGTCGTGCTTTCGGTGCTGGCGGGCGTCGGCTTGGCGGTGATGCTCTCCTGGAAAGTGCGCGGCCAGGCCATCTACCGCGCCATTTTTTTCCTGCCTTCGGTCGTGCCCACCGTGGCCGCGGCGGTGCTCTGGATGTGGCTGCTCGATCCCGGCGGAGGCTTGGTCAATCATTGGCTGACGGCGGTCGGATTACCCGCGCCGAACTGGTTCAAGGGCGTGCAAGAGGCCCTCTGGCCGCCCGACTGGTGGAGCGGCCGCGCCGCCTTCGGCTCCAAGGACGCACTCGTGCTGATGAGCGTGTGGGGCGTGGGGAATTTCATGATCATTTACCTGGCCGCTTTGGGTGATATTCCGAAATCATTGTATGAAGCCGCTGCGCTCGATGGCGCCGGCAACCTGCGGCGCTTCTGGCATATCACGCTGCCGAATTTATCGCCGGTAATATTTTTCAACATCGTGATGGGCGTGATTCAAGCCGTGCAGGCGTTCACGCAAGTCTACTTGGTGAGCGAAGGCCGCGGCGCGCCGGCCGAATCGACGCTCATGCTGTCTCTCCATATTTTCCTCGCCGCATTCCAAAATTTGGAAATGGGCTACGCCTCCGCCATCGCCTGGATGTTGTTCGTCGTGCTCTTGGCGGCCACCGCCGCATTGTTTCATTCCTCACGTTATTGGGTGCATTACCAAGGAGGTTCGCCGTGAATGTTCGCAACGCGGCGACGGCCTTGGTGGTGTTGCTGGCAACCGCTTTGTTGTTCTGGCCAGATTCAGGCGACCAGGAGGAAGCCGTTCCAGCGGGACGAAAGGAAGTGATCTTTTGGCACTTCTGGGGCGGCGACGACCGCCGCGTCGTGCAAGACATCGTGGCTCGTTTCAATCGCAGCCAGAACGAGCACTTTGTGCGCGCCATCGCGATGCCGGGCAACAACCTCGACCTCAAACTTTTTCTCGCCGTAACGGGTGGCCGGCCGCCCGACGTAATCAACCAAGACGATCCTATCGTGGCCGATTGGGCCGCTCGCGGCGCCCTTATGCCCCTGGAGGAAATCGCCACCCAGCAAGAGTGCGAGCGCCTGCGTGAATGGCTGTTTCCCGCCGCCGTCGACCTGTGTGAACATCAAGGACGCCTCTACGGGCTCTGCAACGGGCTCGACATTCGCGCTCTCTATTACAACAACACCATGCTGAAAAAGTATGGCTTGACGCCGCCCCGCTCGATTGCCGACCTGGACCGCATCGCGGAGAAAATTCCCGCCAATGATCTTCCCGCGAACGCTCGTCCCGGCGGCGGCAACGGCGGTAAGCGAATACGTTTTGGCTATCTTCCCGACGCCCGCCGGCTTTGGGCCTGGGCCATCGTGTTTGGAGGACGTTGGACCGACGACCACGGCAACGTCGTGCTCGACGACGAAGCCAACATTCGCGCCCTGCAGTGGATGACCAGCTACAGCCGCAAGTATGGGCCTCGCACCGTGACCGCTTTTCGACAGGGTGATCAATCGCTGCCGGGTAAGAGTTTTCCGCTCCTGGCCGGCCGTTACGCCATCGTGATGGACGGCCAATGGCGCACCCGAGATATCGCCGCCGCCCAAAAACGGCAGCAAGCACAAGGCCAGCCGGTCACCGAATACGGCGTCTGCCCGTTGCCGCCGCCGCCCGGCGGGCGCGCGCTCGCCGGTTGGGTGAACGGAAACTTTTTTCTGTTGCCGCGCGGCGCCGCGAACTCACAAGGCGCCTGGGAGTTCATGAAGTTTTGGAGCGGATTCGACGGCCATGAAGCCGACGCCGCCCAAACTTGCGCCGAAGGTGGTTGGATTCCCGTTTCCAAAGCAGTCGTCGACCAGCCTCGCTTTCAAGCATTCTTGCGCGAACAACCGCTCTTTCGAGAATTTGTCGCATTGGCGGCGGAGCCCTTTCAAAAGCCGACGCCCATCGTTCCCGGCGCGCCGTTTCTCTACCGCGAAGTCGTGAGTACGGCCGAATCGGCAATGTATGAAGACGACCCGCCCGCCGCGCGCGTGCTGTTGCAACGTGCGTCGGAAAACGTCGCCCGACATCTGAAACGTTTTAATCGCAGGGCCGCTACGCCATGATCCACGACAAACCCACGCGCCGTTGGAGTTCACGCTTTAGCGTGCTTCTTTTACGACGCAAGCTAAAGCTTGAACTCCAACGGTGCGGCGGCAACGCATGATCCACGACAAAGCCACGTTTCGAGCGCATCTGTTACTCCTCAGCGCCGCCGTATTGTTTGCCGCCCCGCTGGTTTGGATGCTAGTTTCGGCCGTCAAACCGGCCGGCCAACTCACGCAAGATCCTTATTCGTTTTGGCCGCGAGAATGGCGTTGGCAAAATTTCGCCGATGCCGCCGCCGCCATGCCGTTTTTTCGCTACATGCGAAATTCGCTGCTGCTGGCCGGAGGAACAGTCGTGGGCTCGCTCTTCTCCTGCACGCTGGCGGCTTATGGCTTCGCCCGCCTGCGTTGGCCGGGACGCGACCTCGTATTCGGCCTGCTCATCGCCACCATGCTCTTGCCTTGGCACGTAACGATGATCCCGCGTTTTTTGCTGATCAAGGAACTGGGGCTGTACAATTCCTTGGCCGCCCTGATTGCACCCACGTTTCTCGGCGACGCCTTTTCGATTTTTCTATTACGGCAGTTTTTTCGCACGATTCCCGAGGAGTTGAGTGAAGCAGCGCGGCTCGACGGATTAACCGAATGGGGCGTCTGTTGGCGAATCGTGGCGCCGCTGAGCAAACCGGCGTTGCTGACCGTCGGGCTGTTCCAGTTCATTGCCGCCTGGAACGATTTCAGCGGACCAATGCTCTATTTGAGCGACCCCAAAAAGTTTCCCCTGGCCTATGGACTCGAACAGTTCGTCAGTTCGTATTCCGACCAAACGCACCTGCTGTTGGCCGCGGCCGTGATGTTTACGTTACCGATTCTGGTGCTCTTTTTCATCGCCCAAAAGTCGTTCATGAAAGGCGTTTCAACAACCGGCCTCAAAGCGTAAGCACCTGGCCAAGATCTATTCCGCGCCGTGGTGTTATGAAATCCCCGCCAAGCCGGAGGCCTGCCTGCCATTAGCCGCTGGTCGAGCACGAAATCGTTCCTGGACCTCCGCTCAGTCGCTGTCGAGCAAGGAAAGGTTCGGTGCGATTTCGAGCAGTTGCTCGGCCATGAACCGCTGCACGCGGACGGTGGTTTTGAATTCCATCGCTTCTCGGAGAATCGCGGCGGCTTGGCGTTGGGTGAGGTGCGCGGCCAAGTCTTTGATCGAGGGAATGAACGCCGGGCTCATGCTGAAGCGGGTCAGCCCCATTCCAAGTAGGAGCACAAAAGCTCGCGGTTGCCCGGCCATTTCGCCGCAAATCGTGACCGGTATTTTTTCCCGGCGGCAAGCGCGCACCACCTGAGACAACACCGTGAGCACGGGCGGCGCCAGCGGTTGGCAAAGGTGGCTTACGCGCGGGTTGTCGCGGTCGGCGGCCATCAGGTATTGCACTAGGTCGTTGGAGCCGATGGAAACAAAATCGACGACTTCCAACAGCGTGTCGATCGAAACCGCCGCCGCCGGCACTTCCAACATCAGGCCGACGGGCGTCTTTCCGTACGGTTTCCCTTCTTCCACGAGACGTTTTTCCGCCCGCCGCACAATACCCCGCACCCGCCGCATTTCCTCCAGCGTGGTGATCATCGGAAACAAAATCCGAACTTCGCCGCCCAGTTCTTCGGCCAGGGCCGCCGCTCGCATAATGGCCCGAATTTGGGTCATGAAAAGATGCGGATGCTCGAACGAAAGCCGTACGCTGCGCCAGCCCATGAAAGGGTTGGCCTCGCGCTGGTCGCGGCCCAGATAGGCCACCGTTTTGTCGCCGCCGATATCGAGCGTGCGAATAGTGACGCTGTGTCCGGGACTGGCCAGCACAATTTGTTCATAGACCTTGAGTTGCTCTTCTTCGTCGGGCACGTCGGGATGGGTCAAGTACAGATATTCCGTGCGATACAGCCCCACGCCATCGGCGCCCATCGCGACAGCCGATTCGGCGTCGGCCAAGTTGTTAATATTGGCGTTCAGTTCCAGGCGAATGGCGTCGGACGTGACCGCCGGCTGGTCACGGTTTTCGGCCAGTTTGTCTTGTAGCAGAAAAAACTCGCGTTCGAGTTTTCGGAATGCGGAGAGCGATTCTGGTTCAGGGTTCACGATCACGTGGCCGGAGCGGCCGTCGACCACGATGGTGTCGCCGGTTTTGACCTGATTCAATATGCCATGCACGCCTGAAATGGCTGGAATCCCACGGCTGCGGGCAATGATGGCGGCATGGCTGGTTTGGCTGCCGGCTTGCGTGACGATGCCGTGAACGTCGACTTTCCCCAAGGCCACGGCCTGTGAGGGCAGGAGTTCGTCGGCCACTACGATCAGGGGCCCGGCGAGCGACGTCTGTTCAGGATGCAATACCTCGGTCAGATGCTGGCTGATGCGTACGATGACGTCGCGCACATCGTTGAGGCGTTCTCGCAGGTATTCGTCCTTGGTTTGCGTAAAAAGAGAACTGTATTCCTCCAGGAATCGATGCAAGGCGGCTTGGGCGGGAATGCGGTCGTCGACAATCCAGCGGCGAACCTTCTTGGTAAAGGCGGAATCTCGCAGAATCGATTCATGCACTGTAAAAATGGCGGCTTCATTCCGCCCCACTTGGGCGGCCACCTTTTTTTGCAGCGCAACCAAATCGGTCGCCGCTTTGTCGCGGGCCTTTTCGTAGCGAGCCAACTCCGCGGTAACTTCGCCGTCTTCGAGACGTTTGGAGTGTGGGTCGACAAAAATTTGGTCCAGGCAATACGCGGTGCCAATCGCGACTCCCGGAGATACAGCAATTCCTTTTCGCATGCTGCGAATGTACCAGTGCGCTCGCCCGCTGACAAATCGACTGGCCGGCCTTCCCGCCTGACTAGCGGCATCTCACCCACGTTTTCTCGTGTTTCAGGTGTTTCCCGGTTTTCAGGGCGGGATGGCAAGCGCCGTGGGAGTGTACGCTTCAGTGTGCGTCCGAGACGAAAACACATTTTTGATATAGCTTCCGAGAGTAATGTAACACTGGCCGCTCTCGGTAGGTTATATTCAGGCTTCTCTGTTTGGGGTTTTTGACTAGCATTTGGAGCGGGAAATGTCAGTTTGGCCAAAACGCAAGGCTCGTCCAACTCAAAATCGGCGGGCGAGAAACAGGCAGGCATTACGCCGCCGCCGCTCCCGGTTGGCGGGTGAGCGTCTGGAACCGCGGCTTTGCCTGAGCGGCTTCGGAGATTTTGACTTCGGCACAGCGGCTGATGAAGCGGAAGGCGAGCCTCTGGGCGAGCCAATGCTGTTGGCGGATATCAATCCCATCGGCAGCGGCTCGAATCCCGGCAATTTCACCGCCGTGGGGAACACGCTCTTTTTCAACGCCAACGATGGCGCGAATGGCGATGAGCTTTGGAAAACCGATGGCACAGCCGCCGGTACGGTGCTGGTCAAAGATATCAACCCCGGCGGCAACTCGTTTCCCCGCTCTATAACCGCTGTGGGCGACACGCTCTTTTTCAGCGCCGACGATGGCGCGAATGGCCAAGAGCTTTGGAAGAGTGATGGCACAAGCGGCGGCACGGTGTTGGTCAAAAATATCAATCCTGGCGGCAACTCAATGCCCCGCAATTTCGCCGCCGTGGGGGACACGCTCTTTTTCGCCGCCGACGATGGCGCGAGTGGCGAGGAGCTTTGGAAGAGCGATGGCACAATCGGCGGCACGGTGTTGGTCAAAGACACCAATTCCGGCATAGGCAGCTCGAATCCCACCGCTTTGACCGCCGTGGGCGGTACACTCTTTTTCACCGCCGACGATGGCGTCGGCGGCGAGGAGCTTTGGAAGAGTGATGGCACTGAGAGCGGCACGGTGTTGGTTAAAGATATCAATTTCGGCGGCGGCAGCTCATTTCCCGGCTCTTTGACCGCCGTGGGCGACACGCTCTTTTTCAGCGCCTTCGATGACGTCAATGGCATTGAGCTTTGGAAAAGCGATGGCACAAGCGGAGGCACGGTGTTGGTCAAAGATATCAGACCCGGCGGCAACGGTTCGCTTCCCCGCTCCATGACCGTCTTGGGCAACACGCTCTTTTTCAACGCCGACGATGGCGCGAGTAGCATTGAACTTTGGAAGAGCGATGGCACGGTCGGCGGCACGGTGCTGGTCAAGGATATCAACCCCGGCGGCCGCTCGCTTCCCCGCTATTTGACCGCCGTGGAGGGCGTGCTCTTTTTCAGCGCCGACGATGGCGCGAATGGCCGAGAGCTTTGGAAGAGCGACGGCACGCCCGGCGGCACGGTGTTGGTCAAAGACATCAACCCCGGCGGCAGCGGCTCGCTTCCTCGCTCCATGACTGCTGTGGGCGGCGAGGTCTTTTTCCTCGCCGATGATGGCGCGAATGGCCGAGAGCTTTGGCGGAGCGATGGCACAGCCGCCGGCACGGTGCTGGTCAAAGATATCCGTTCCGGCATTTTCGGCTCGTCCCCCCGCTATTTGACTGCCGTGGGAAACACGCTCTTTTTCAGCGCCGACGATAACACGGCCGGTCGAGAGCTTTGGGTGCTCCGACCCGCTGAGACGCTGGTCGTCACGATCAATCCCGCCTCCATCAGTGAAAGCGGCGGAGTGGCCACCGGCACGGTCAGGCGGAGTAGTACAGACACCAGCGCGGCTTTAACCGTCAATCTCGCCAGTGATGACACGGGCGAAGCCACCGTTGCGGCGCAGGTGATCATACCCGCCGGCGCGGCCAGCGCCACCTTCACGATCACGGCCGTGGAGGATGCGATCGTCGACGGAACGCAAACCGCCACGATTTCCGCCGCCGCCGCCGGCTTCGTCGGCGTTGACGCCAGCCTGCAAATTCTCGATACAACGGTGCTCCACCCTTGGAATAACGACGCTTTACCGGCCGATGTCAACAACAACGGCGGCGTTGATATCAACGATTTACTGGCTGTGGTGAGCTTCCTCCGCAACAATGGCATTTCCGTCGCACTACCAACGCAGCCGCCGGCGGCGCCGTTTGTAGATGTCAACGCCGATGGCGTCGCCGACATTGCCGACCTCCTAGGAATTATTGCCGTCCTCCGAGCCCAAGCCAACGGCGAAGGGGAGTTTACCGCCGCAGTGGACGCCCTCTTCGCAGACGCCTTCTACTTTCAACACAACCCGCTCGAAAACCAATCCACCGCATCGCCCCCAGCCATCAATGCAAACACGCTGGCGGTTTCTCTTCCCGATTTGCCGCCAGCGCCAGCAATGCAATTGCAAGATACGTCGCCAGCGCCGCTCAACCGCACGCGTTGGGTAACGCGGTATCAGATGCAAAGATCGGCCACCCAACCCCGCACGCCCCTCGAAGAGCCCTGTTTTTCGGGTTGCTTCAACGACTCCGCTGGTGTTTACTAAAGAGTGAAGACGGGCCGTGTATTCGGCGCCGCTCCACCCGCCAAACACTCCCGCCTTACCAAATAGTCGCGGCGAAGTTCGTCATGAAAAAATGACGGGCTGCTGGGATCGCCGTCCCGCCCACTCCTTCAGCCTCGCGTGCGCATATGTCTTCCCGCTCATGGTCGATCCTCTTGGCGAGTTGCCTGCTTTGCCTGCCGCCATGTATTGCGTGGGCTGACGAAGCGGCCGAAAGCCCCAAATTTTCTCCAGAGCACCTCCAGTTCTTCGAGCAGAGCATTCGTCCTCTGCTGGCCAAGCATTGCTGGGAATGTCATGGACGCGAACAGCAAAAAAGCGGCCTGCGGCTCGACTTCCGTGAAGCCGTGCTCAAGGGCGGCGAAAGCGGCGAACCGGCGGCGGTTTCCGGCCGGCCGGCGGAGAGTATTTTGATAGCGGCCTTGCGCAACGAGGGAGATTACGAAATGCCTCCCGACGAGCCGCTCCAAGCCGAGGAAATCGCCCTGTTGGAGAAATGGGTGCGGCTGGGAATGCCCTGGACCAAGGTCGACCCGGCGACGCTGGCGCCGATCACGATGAAGGAAAAGGCGGCCGCGGCGCTCGGTGAGCATTGGGCGTTCCAGCCGATTCGCCGCCCGTCTCCGCCGCAAACGCATTCTAAATACAAACCTCAAACGCCGGTCGATTCATTTATTACAGCCGGTTTGGAAAGCCAGGGGCTAACGGCGTCACCGCCAGCCGACCGAAGAACCTTGATCCGACGCGCCACATTCGATCTACTCGGCTTGCCGCCCACTTGGAAACAGGTGCGGACCTTTGAAAATGATGCTTCGCCCGACGCCTACCAACGCCTGATCGATCGCCTGCTGGCTTCGCCGCAATACGGCGAACGCTGGGGGCGGCATTGGCTGGACGTCGCTCGTTACGCCGACACCAAGGGTTACGCCTTCGCCCGCGAACGACGTTTCCCCTACGCCTACACCTACCGCGATTACGTGATCCAGGCCTTCAATAATGACACGCCCTACGATCGGTTCGTGACCGAACAGTTGGCGGCCGACCAGTTAGACCTCAGCGCCGACAACCGGCCCTTGGCGGCCATGGGTTTCCTCACCACGGGCCGGCGTTTCAACAACGCCCAAGACGACATTGACGACAAAATCGACGTCGTCACGCGCGGCCTGTTGGGGCTCACGGTCGGCTGTGCGCGCTGTCATGATCATAAATACGACGCCATTCCCACCGAAGACTACTACTCGCTCTATGGCGTTTTCGCCAGCACCGTCGAACCGGCGGAACTGCCCATTCTAGGTGATCCGACCCAAACGCCCGGCTACGCCGCGTTCAAGGCCGAACTCGAAAAACGCCAAGCGGCGCGCGATGCGTACGCCGCTCGAATACTCAAGGAATACACTGAATCGTTCCGCGCCAACGCGGCCGACTACTTAGTGAGAGCCACGGCGAAAAAAATATCCGAAGCGCAGATCGCGAAGTTGCCCTTTATTCGTCTGAAACGCGAAGCTTCCAAACCTCGAATGGTGCAGCGTTGGCGAAAATATTTGACCAAAAACGCCCGGCCCGATCATCCCTTGTTCGGACCTTGGGTGGCGCTGTTCCAACTGCCTCCCGAGAATTTTTCCGCCGCAGCCGCAAAAACACTGGCCGCGCTCGCCGACCCCGCCGCCGAGAAGTGGAAAAACGTGAACCCGCTGGTGCGGGCGGCGCTGTTGGAGCGGCCGTTGGAATCGCCGATCGATGTCGCCCGCCGATACGGCGCGCTGTTCGAGCAAGCTTACGCCAAGTGGAAAGAGCACGGCGCCGCTCCGAATTCGCTCGAACAACTGCCGCAAGAGTGGCGTCAACTGGCTGAAGTGTTGGTCGCTCCAGGCGGGCCGACGGAAATTGCCATGGCGGACATGCCGGGCTATTTTTCCCGCGACCACCGGCAACAGCACGGCAAGCTCCAACGCGCCATCGACAAACACATCGTCGACTCCCCCTCGGCGCCGCCTCGGGCAATGGTCATCGCCGACCGCCCAACGCCCGTCGCCCAGCGCGTTTTTATTCGCGGCAACCATGCGCGGCCCGGCGACGTCGTTCCCCGGCAGTTCCTCTACTTGTTGACTGAAGAAAAGCGCCAGCCGTTTCAAAACGGCAGCGGACGCCTCGAACTCGCCGCCGCGATTACAGCGCCCGATAATCCGCTCACCGCGCGAGTGCTGGCGAATCGCATTTGGATGCACCATTTCGACCAGCCGTTGGTCGACACCCCCAGCGATTTCGGTATTCTCGCGCCGGCGCCCGAACAGTTAAACCTCTTGAATTATTTGGCAGCCACGCTGCTGGAAAATGGCTGGTCGATAAAACGGCTGCATCGTCAGATCATGCTCTCGGCCACGTACCAGCAATCGAGCGCCGATCAGGCGAAGAATCGTCGGCAAGATCCTGAAAATCGGTTCTATTGGCGGAAGGGCCGCCGCCGGTTGGAATTTGAAGCCCTGCGAGATTCGCTTTTGGCCGCCTCTGGAGAACTCGACCAAAAAATGGCCGGCCGTCCTGAAAAGATCGTCGCGCCGGGCTTTAGTCGGCGGCGCACGGTTTACGGTGAAGTTGATCGGCAAGACCTGCCCAATCTGTTTCGGGCCTTCGATTTCGCCAGCCCCGATCAAAGTTCGCCTCGGCGTCCTGAAACCACCGTGCCGCAGCAGGCGTTGTTTTTGATGAATTCGAAATTCGTCCGCGACCGAGCGAAGGCGTTAGCAGCCTCGACGCGGAACCTTCAAAACGCACCCGAACGTATCGCGGCCTTGTTTCGCCGCGTGTTGGCGAGGGAGCCTCAGGAGCAGGAAATAAAGGTGCTTCAAGATTTACTTGGCGTTTCCGATGCCAGCGGCGCCGCCAACAACACTGCGGGCGGCAACACTGCGGCCAACAACACCGCCTCTCCCGAACGTTGGGAGCAACTGGCCCAACTGTTGTTGATGTCGAATGAATTTATGTTTGTCGATTAGCCGGACGAGCGAGAATTATGTGTCCGAATTATTTGCACGATGGCCTTCCAAGGCCGTTGTTTACACGCAAATACACAACGCGCCCCCCAAATAGTTTTTGCCACGGAGAACACAGAGGCCACTGAGAAAAGAGTTAAGAATGATAGGCGACACCCGATACATCACACTCTGAGTGCTCTGTGTCCTCCGTGGCAAATTCATTGCATGATTTGTTCAAGTGAGAGGTATTGCCCGCCAGCGTGCTTCAAGACGATGATCGCCGAATAACCGTGTGGATTTATGTATAAACAACAGCCTTCCAAGGCCGTCGGTTTGCTCCCGGAATGTCCTGTTTCGACGGCCTCGGAAGGCCATCGTACAGCAGTCTTTTCCCGCTCGATGTTAGTCGGACGTTCAACTACTCCAACCCCAACAGATTGCCATGTCTGAAATGAATCCATTATCGTCGATGACGCGTCGCGATCTGCTCAAACGCAGCGGCATGGGCATGGGCATGTTGGGGCTTTCCTCGATGCTCGCGGCGCCGAATTCCGCCGAAGCCGCAGCGCGGAATCCCCTGGCGCCCAAGCCGCCGCATTTCGCCCCGAAGGCCAAACGCGTCATTCACCTGTTCATGAACGGCGGGCCTTCGCATGTCGACACGTTCGACCCCAAGCCGATGCTGCAAAAATACGCCGGGCGGGAACTCCCCTCGGTCAATCTGAAAACAGAGCGAAAAACGGGCGCCGCGTTCGGATCGCCTTTCAAGTTCAAAAAATACGGCGAATGCGGCACGGAAGTCAGCGAGATTTTTTCGCACACCGCGCAGCATGTCGACGACATTGCCGTGATCCGCTCGATGCACGCCGATGTGCCCAACCATGAGCCTTCGTTGTTGCTGATGAATTGCGGTGAGTCGCGTTTGGTGCGGCCCAGCCTCGGCTCCTGGACCACCTATGGCCTGGGCACCGAAAATCAAAACCTGCCCGGCTTCGTGGCCATGTGTCCGGGCGGGTATCCGATCACGGAAACGCAAAACTGGCAGGCCGCGTTCCTGCCGGGCGTCTACCAGGGCGCCTACATCAACACGCAGCACAAGGATATCGAAAAGCTGATCGCGAACATTCGCAACCCGGCGTTGACCCGCGCCGACCAACGCCGCCAGCTCGACGCCCTCGCCCGCTTGAACGACATCCACCACCAGCAGCGCGGGGAAGACGCCTCGCTCGATGCACGCATTCAATCGTTTGAACTGGCGTATCGCATGCAGCGCGAGGCGGCGGAAGCGTTTGATGTCAGCCGGGAGCCGCAACACGTGCTCGACGCCTATGGACCCGGCGTGCAAGCTCGCCAGATTTTGATCGCCCGCCGGTTGGTTGAACGCGGCGTGCGGTTCGTGCAAGTCTGGCACGGCGCCGGCCAACCCTGGGACGCCCACGACGATATCAAGGAGAACCACACTCGCCTCGCCGGGCAATGCGACCGCGCCATCGGCGCCTTGCTCACCGACCTGAAAAGAATGGGCCTGCTCGAAGACACCCTCGTGCTTTGGGGCGGTGAGTTTGGCCGCACGCCCACGGTCGAACTACCGCAAGCCGGCGCCAATCAGGGAAAGGTCAACGGGCGAGATCATAACCATTGGGGGTTCAGCGTCTGGATGGCCGGCGGCGGCGTGCGCGGTGGGCAAACCTACGGCGCCACCGACGAATTTGGATTCAAGGCCATCGAAAACCCGGTGCATGTGCATGACCTGCACGCCACGATCATGCATCTGTTGGGGTTCGACCACAAACGCCTCACCTACCGCTACGCCGGTCGCGATTATCGCCTGACCGACCTCGCCGGAAACGTGATCCACGATTTAATCGCCTGAATTAAATGTCGCATTTGAAACCAACGGCCGGCGTACGGCGTACGTGGCTGGCGGGCGACGCGCCAACTACAATAGGGCATTGCGTTTGTTGTTGTTTTTCGTTGGAGAATGATCCATGTTTAGAACCTTTGCTCGTTGTTTACTATTGGCGGCGGCCTGCCTGATGCTCAGCAATATTTCTCAAACGTTGCACGCGGCGGACCCGCTGGTTTTTATTTCCGCCTTCGCCGCTGGTGAAAACGGAGCCATTCACGCCTATCGGCTGGAGATTGCAACCGGTGCGTTGCGGCCTTTGCAGCGAACCTCCGACATGGAGAACCCGTTTTTCATGGCGCTCTCGCCAGACGGTGAACATCTTTATGCGATCCATGCACCGGGGAAATTTGGCGGCAAGGAGAATGAATTCGTTTCGGCCTATGATATCGTCGGCCAGAGCGGAAAGCTCAAATTGCTGAATCGGCAATCGGCCCTGGGCGCCGCGGCCTGTTATTTGGATGTCGACGCCACGGGCAAGTCGGTGCTGGCGGCCAACTACTTAACGGGAAGCGTGGCGGCGTTGCCCGTGCAAGACGACGGCTCCTTGGGCCCGGCTGCTTCGTTTATTCAGCATGAAGGTTCGAGCGTGAACCCCCAGCGGCAGGAAGGTCCGCACGCGCATTGTATTGTTGTCAGCCCTGACAACCGTTTTGTCTTCGCCGCCGATTTGGGGCTCGATAAAGTGCTGGCTTATCGTCTCGACCCAGCCGCCGCCCAACTCACGGCGAACCAACAACCGTTTGTGAGAACAGCGCCCGGCGCCGGACCCCGCCATTTGACGTTTCATCCCAACGGCCGATACGTTTATGTGATCAACGAACTGGCCAACTCAGTCACGCTGTTCGACTACCAAACCGATTCGGGCATTCTGCTGGAACGGCAAGGCATTCCAACCTTGCCCGCCGATTTTTCCGGCGTGAGCCATTGCGCTGACCTGAAGATCACGCCGGATGGTCGGTTTTTATACGGAACGAATCGCGGACACGACAGCATCGCCGCTTACCGCATCGGCGACGACGGCCAACTAACGCTCTTGGCCATTGAACCCAGCTTGGGCAAGGGGCCGCAGAATTTGGCGATCACCTCCGGCGGCGAGCTGCTGCTTTGCGCCAATCTGCCCAGCAATGAAGTGGTGGTGTTTCGCATCGATGCGAAAACGGGCGGCCTTTCCGCGCTGGGCCAGCCGACCGCGCTGCCCAGCCCCTCGTGCATCATGATTCGAGAGTAGGGAATCGTTCGGAATGAACTTGCCGAATTAAATGCCTGGCATTTTCAAAACGCAGGCTTCTGAATCGGAACGTCTCTCTTTTTCCGCGCGTCGCGATTTGCATTTCCGCGAATTTCGTGAGGCGGCCGGCGGTCGATCGGTCTCGGGTTGAGATGAACAAGTAGATTGCCATACAATGCGTTGTTACATATTCAAAAACCCATTTGCAAGGATGTTCGTCATGGGCCTTTTCAATATTTCCAAAGGCGCTTCTCCGCAGACCGTTGCACTCAAAGAGTTGGTCGCTCAATACAAGCGTCTTCGCCCCGTCCGCATGCGGCTGAATGACCTGCTCACTGGCCGACTTTCCAAAGAGCGAATCAACACCGGAGCGAAACGAATCGGCCTGCTGCGCCGCGGGATGATCGTCTTCAATATGGAGAGCGAACTGTCGGTGCTGATGGACTACTGCCTCTACGATGTCTATGAACAGGGGCGAAACGCAATCGAGCAATACCTCTGCGAATGCCCGCCCGACCCTGATTCGGCGGAGATGACCTGCTTGCGGGCAATGCAGCACTCCACCTACACAATGGTCGCGATCATGAGCGTTGAACCAGGGGTGGGTTGCCGTATACGCGACATGTTTACAGAGGAGGAGCATTTGCTGGTCGACATGGGGCTT
>QIKY01000332.1 GCA_003233175.1 Planctomycetaceae bacterium
GGGGAGAGGTTTATGAGAAGTTCCGACCTGTTCATGAATAACCTCAGGCTATGCCCCGCTCAGTCCGACATGAAATCGGGAAGTTATTTCGGGACTATTCCTTATCTCAAGACTGTCGCCAGGCTTCTGGCTTGGCGGGAACATCTGTGGTCGGCAAGGGCGGCAAAAATTCCACATGAAAAGCGTTGACAAGCGGTCTGGGCCGCATTATGCTCGGAGTCAAGTAGCAAGATTCAGGGAAGGTGTTCTTTTCTTGGAAAGACAGCGATTGGTTTTGTATGGAATCGTCGGCGTTCCCGAAAAAAGCGCTATCCTAAAATAAAGCCCCGCCCCGCAAACCGAGGCGGCCCGCCAAAGTTCAATGCTCCGCCGCATTTGGCTGAAACCCAATGTGGCTGAGAGACCGGCCGTTGATTCGGCCTCCCCGCCTAAACTAAATTTTGTCCGCTTCGTTCTCTGTCGCTGAATAAGTAATGTCTGAAGCGTCGGCCTCCCCGTTGTTTTTTGCGGGAGAGTTCCGTTTTAGCCGTTTGGAATTTGAAGGCGACTCGATGCCTGTTGATGGAGAAGCTTCTAATGAATTGTCGTGGAAATCGTGTTGGTCGTCGTGAGTTCCTTACCGTTGGCGCCGTGGGAGGATTGAGCTTGGCTCAGTTGCTACAGGCGGAGAAAGCCCAAGCGGCACAAAAAAACTATGACTTCGTTGAGGCGAAAGCCAAAAGCGTGATTCATATCTTCCTGCCCGGCGGAATGGCGCATCAGGAATCTTGGGATCCCAAACCGTACGCCCCGATCGAATATCGGGGTGAAATGGGGTCGATCAAAACGAATACCGGCGAGGTGATCAGTCAGACATTGCCGAACTTGGCGAAGTTGGCCGATAAGTACGCGCTTATTCGCTCCATGACCCACAACGAAGCGGCCCACGAACGTGGAACGCACAATATGTTCACTGGCTATCGCCCCAGCCCAGCGCTCATTTTCCCCAGCATGGGAAGCGTGGTGAGCCACGAGTATGGGCCGCGAAATAACTTGCCGCCTTACGTTTGTATTCCGAACAAGCCCAATGAGTACGCCGGCAACGGGTATTTGAGTTCTTCGTTTGCTCCGTTCAGCCTCGGCTCCGACCCGGCGTCAAAAGGTTTTCGCGTCCGGGATTTGAACTTGCCCAAAGGCGTGGACGAAGCCCGTTTCGGCCGCCGCCGCTCCGCCTTGGACGCCGTCAACGAATACTTCGTCAATCGCGACAAATCGGATAACGTCGGCGCGATGAACACGTTCTACGAGCGGGCGTATAGTCTGGTCAGCTCCAAGGACGCTCGTGAAGCCTTCAACATTGAAGCCGAAGATCCTAAACTTCGCGACGAGTACGGCCGCAACACGGCCGGCCAACGTTTATTGATGGCCCGCCGTTTGGCGACGGCCGGCGTGCGTTTGATTTCGCTGACCTACGGCAGCTGGGATATGCACAACGGTGTGACCACCAACATGAAGCGGCAAATGCCCGCCCTGGATCAGGCCCTGGCCGCCTTGATCCGAGACCTTGATCGCACCGGCTTGCTCGACGAAACCCTGATCATGGTTTCCAGTGAGTTTGGCCGCACGCCCAAAATTAACCGCACCGCCGGACGCGACCACTGGCCCAAGGTGTTCAGTGTGTTCCTGGCTGGCGGCGGCATCAAGGGCGGATCGATCTACGGCGCCTCGAACGCGACCGCTTCCGAACCGGAAGATAGTCCGGTGCTTCCGGCCGATTTGGCAACCACGGTTTATCGCCAAATGGGTATCGTGGCCGACAAGGAACTGATGGCGCCCGGCGACCGACCGATTGAAATCGTCAAGGGCGGTAAACTGCTCCGCCCGTTGATGTCTTAATTGTTGTTGATGGCTTTACCGCCGCCTGCTGGATTTGTCTTGCTGTTTGTTTCAGGGGCCGTTTGTTTCAGGACCTTAGGTGAAAACCGATGAATAAAGCGAAGTTCGTGGCGTTGGCGTTGTTGGTGGGTTCGTTGGCGTCGGTCGTTTCGGCGGCCCAACCGGTGTTCACCAATTTGCAGCCATGGGGTTTTCAGCGGGGAACCGAAGTGGATGTGATCGTCAGCGGGGCCCGTTTGTCGGACGCCCAGGAGTTGCTCTTCTACTCGCCGGGCGTAACCTGCACGAAGCTGGAAGTGGTGAAAGACAATCAGGTCAAGGTTCAATTGAAGTTGGCCGACGATTGCCGCCTCGGCATTCACGCCTTACGTATTCGCACGGCCTCGGGCGTGAGCGACTTAAAAACATTTTCGGTCGGCGCCTTGCCGGTGGTGGCGGAAAAAGAGCCGAATAGCGAATTTGACGCGCCGCAAGAAATCGAAATGGGCTGCACCGTCAATGGAGTCGTGCAAAATGAAGACGTCGACTATTACGTTGTCACGGCCAAAAAGGGCGACCGCATCACCGCCGAATTGGAAGGCTTGCGAATGGGACGCACCTTTTTCGACCCCTACTTGGCGATCTTGAACGAGTCGCGTTTCGAGGTGGCTCGCAGCGACGATGTCGCCCTGTTGTGGCAAGATAGCCTCTGTAGTTTGATCGCGCCCGAAGACGGAAAGTACATTCTGCAGGTTCGTGAATCGTCGTTCGGCGGCAACGGAAATTGCGTGTATCGATTGCATGTGGGGCATTTCCCGCGTCCTACCGCCGTGTTGCCCGCCGGCGGCAAGCCGGGTGAAAAAATTCAGTTGACATGGCTTGGCGACGCCGCCGGGCCTCGTCAGCAAGAAATCACCCTGCCGGCTGACGCCCACGGTGAATATGAACTCATCGCCAAAGATGAACAGGGCGTCGCGCCGACGCCGAACGTGGTTCGCGTGGTCGATTTGGCCAGCGTTTTGGAAATCGAACCGAACGACGATCGCGCTGCGGCAACTGCCTTCGCCGCGCCCGGCGCCGTGAACGGCGTGATCGAAAAAGCCGGTGACATCGATCACTTCAAGTTCCCGGCGAAAAAGAACCAGCAGTTTGATATTCGCGTTTATGCTCGCAAGCCGTTGCGCTCTCCGCTGGACTCCGTCATGTATGTGTATCGGGCCAATGGCGGTCGCGTGGGCGGCAACGATGATAGCGGCGGGCCCGACAGCTACCTGCGTTTCAAGGCCCCCGAAGACGGTGAATTCACAATCGCGATCAACGATCACCTCGGCGCCGGCGGCGAGAATTACGCCTATCGGATCGAAGTCACGGCGATCAAGCCGCAACTCACAATGGGCCTTTCGGAGAAGCAGCGGTATGTCGCCACGACGATGGCCGTGCCGCAGGGAAATCGGGCGGCCTTGCTGGTAACCGCCAGCCGCGCCAACTTCGGCGGAGAACTCACCACCGACATCAAAAACCTGCCCGCCGGCATGGCCTTTGAAACCGTCAACATGCGAGCCAACCGAACCTATGTGCCTGTGCTGTTTTCAGCCGCCGCCGACGCCCCCTTGGCCGGCGCCTTGGCCGATATCGTGGGCAAACCGGTTGATGAAAAAATTCAGGTCGAAGGCCACTTGAACCAACGCACTCTGTTGGTGCGAGGCCGGAACAACCGCGATGTCTGGGGGCACGACGCACACCGCATGGCGGTGGTCGTGAGCGAAAAGGTTCCTTTTTCGATTGAAATCGTGCAGCCGAAGGCGCCCCTGGTGCGCAACGGCTCGATGTCGTTGAAGATTATCGCACACCGCGAAGAAGGCTTCACCGCCGCGATTGCCGTGCGTTTGCTTTATAACCCGCCCGGCGTTTCGTCTTCGGGGTCGATTTCGATTCCCGCCAGTAAGAATGAAGCCTTGATTCCGATCACCGCTAACAGCGGGGCGGAAATTCGCACGTGGAAAATCGTGGTCACGGGCACATCTCGGGTGGGCAATGCGAATGTTGAAATCGCCACGCAACTGGCCGATTTGGTCGTGGCCGACCGGTTCTTCGATTTTGCCTTTGAGGCGGCGGCCTCTGAGTTGGGGCAAGATACCGAAGTGGTCGTGAAAGTGACTCAAAAGCAAGCCTTTGAAGGCGCCGCTCAGGTGGAGTTGGTCGGGTTGCCAGCCGGTGTTTCAACTTCGCCGATGGAATTCAACAAAGACTCTTCGGAAATCGTGTTTGCCGTGAAGGTGGCTAAAAACGCCCGGGTCGGCAAACATAAAACACTGGCCTGTAGGGCGACCATTACGCAAAGCGGCGAGCCGGTGTTGCATACGTTCGGCGGTGGCGAACTTCGCGTCGATAAGCCGTTGCCGGTCAAGGTCGCGGCGAAGCCGAAACCCGTAGCCAAAGCGGCGCCGAAACCGGCGGTGAAGGTCGTGAAGCGTTTGAGTCGGCTGGAGCAGTTACGGCTGCAACGCAAGCAGGCTGCGGCGGGCGGCGGCCAGTAAAGGCTGTTAAGAAAGTGTGGAAAAATTACTTCCCAGTTCAGAAGCCACGGCTTTTTGAAATATTAGGCGACTCGCGCCGCCAAAAGACTATCTCGTTGAAGATGGAAAAAAAGGAGTTCGTTGTGAATCATTACAGTCGCGTTTTGGCGGGTGTGTTGTCGGTGCTTGGTTGCCTGGCGTGGGGCGGTTTGAACGCGCGAGCGGCCGAGCAGCCGAAAATCAGCGCGTTGAACGTCTATCCTCCCACGATTCAACTCGACTCCAAAACCGACATCCAACGGATCGTCGTCACCGCAACCCGTGAAGACGGCGTCACGCTCGATGTCACGAAGCAAGCGGCGGTGAGCCTCAACGCCGATTGCGTGCGGGTGGAAAACTCCACGTTGTTTCCTGTTTCCGACGGCCAGGCGCAACTTGAAGTTGCCTACGAAGGGCTCAAAGTGAATGCGCCGGTGGTGGTGAAAAACGCCGATGTCACGCCGGCAATCAATTTCAACCAAGACCTAATGCCCATTTTCCTCCGCACCGGCTGCAACACCGGGAGTTGCCACGGCGCGGCCCGCGGCAAGGACGGCTTTCGGCTTTCAATTTTCGGTTTTGATCCCGCCGGCGACTACCAACGCATCACGCGCGAGCTCGGCGCCCGGCGAATTAACCTGGCGGTTCCCGGAGAGAGCTTGCTCGTGGAAAAGTCGGTCGGCGCGGTGCCGCACACCGGCGGAAAACGTTTTGATTACGACAGCGAAGCCAACCATATCTTTCTCAGTTGGCTGGAGGCCGGCGCGCCGGCGGCGCCCGCCGATACGCCCACCGTGGATCGCGTGGAGCTATTTCCGCCCAATGCCGTGTTGGAAGGCGCCGACACCACGCAGCAGTTCATCGTTCGCGCACACTACAGCGACGGAACCGACCGCGATGTCACGACGATGGCCCTGTTTATGTCGAACAACGACAACTCAGCGCCCGTGAACGAAACCGGCGTGGTCACGGCGGCCGCGCGGGGCGAAGCATTCGTGATGGTTCGCTTCGACGCCCACACGGTGGTCAGCCAGGTGATCGTGCTACCGGAAAACCTGCAATACGAAGCGCCGCCTTCCGAGGGCAATTACATCGATCAGTTCGTCAACGCGAAGCTGGAAAAGCTACGCATTCTGCCGAGCGGCCTTTGCACCGACGAAGAGTATCTTCGCCGGGCCACGATTGATGTCACGGGTAAGCTCCCCACCGAGGAAGAATTCGTCGCCTTCATGGCCGATACTTCGCCTGACAAACGCGCCAAGCTGATCAACCAGCTTCTGGAGCGGAAAGAGTTCTCCGAGATTTGGGCCATGAAGTGGGCCGAATTGCTGATGATCAAATCGAGCAATCAGGTCAGTTATAAGTCGGCCTTCCTTTACAACAGTTGGCTGACGGATCAAATCGCGAACGAAGTGCCGCTCAACGAAATGGTGCGCAGCTTGCTCGGCGCCAGCGGCGGAACGTTCAAGGAGCCGGCCACGAACTACTACCAAATCGAACGAGATACGCTCAAGACGTCGGAGAACGTGGTGCAGGTGTTCATGGGCATTCGCATGCAATGCGCCCAGTGCCATAACCACCCGTTCGACCGTTGGACGATGGATGATTACTACAGTTTCGCCGCCTTCTTCGCCCAAATCGGCCGCAAAACGGGCGAGGATTATCGCGAAACCATCATCTACAACCGAGGCGCCGGCGGCGTGCGGCATATCGTCTCGAAGAAAGACATGGCGCCGAAATTCCTCGGCGGCGACACGCCCGACGTCAAGGGAAAAGATCGTCGCGCGGTGATGGCCGAATGGCTCACCGCCGACGAAAACCCGTACTTCTCCACAAATGTCGCGAACCGAATCTGGGCCCATTTTCTCGGCGCCGGTATTGTCGAGCCGATCGACGATGTGCGGGTGAGCAATCCTTCGAGTAATCCTGAACTCATGGCGGAGCTGGGCCGCAAGCTCATCGAGTACAAATACGATTTCAAAAAAATGGTGCGAGACGTCTGTGCTTCGCGGGCCTACCAGCGGTCGGCGGTGAGAAACGCGTCCAACGCGACCGACGAACTCAATTTCGCCCACGCCAAGGTGCGGCGAATTCCGGCGGAAATGTTGCTCGATTGCCTCAGCCAAGTGACCGAAACCAAGGACAAATTCCGCGGGCTGCCGCTCGGCGCCCGCGCCGTGCAGATCGCCGACGGCCGTACGTCGAACTATTTTCTCACCACCTTCGGCAGGTCGACGCGGGGCACCGTGTGTGCTTGCGAGGTAAAAACTGAACCGACGCTTTCGCAGTCGTTGCATCTGCTCAACGGAACCACGATTGAATCCAAAATTGGGCAAGGCGGAGTGGTCAAGCAATTGCTAGACGCTAAAAAAACAACGCCCCAGGTTATTGAAAGCCTTTACATTCGGGCCTTGAGCCGGCGTCCCAATGAAGCGGAACTCGCCAAGTTGACCAAAATCGTGGAGGAGTCGAAAGACCAACGCACCGGTCTTCGCGATATATTCTGGGCGGTGCTCAACTCTCGCGAGTTCCTTTTTAGCCATTGATTAGCCGGCATTGATTAGTTACTGACCAATCATCACGATTCTTTCGGGATCTGAAAATATGTTGTACTCACGCGCGAATTCGGTTGGGGCGTTTTCCGTGGCGTTCGTTTTGGGCGCCGCGTTGTTGCTAGCCGGTCCGGTGAATGACGTTCAGGCGGACGACGCCAAGCCGGCGAAGCCCGCGGCGCCGAAAGTCACTTACGACGAACATATTCGGCCGATTCTGCGAGAGCATTGTTTCTCCTGCCACAACCAGAACGGCGCCAAGGGAGGCCTTTCTCTCGATTCCTATGGCGCCGCGATGGAAGGCGGTTCGGGGGGTGAAGTCGTCTTCGGCGGCGACCTCGATAGCTCCCGGTTGTGGGCCTTGGTGTCGCACGACGACGAGCCCTTCATGCCGCCCAAGCAAGATGTTCTCCCGGCGGAAAAGCTCAAGCTGATCAAGAGTTGGATCGAAGGCGGCGTGCTGGAAAACTCCGGCTCGAAAGCCAAGGTGCGCAAGCAGGTGAGTTTCGCACTTTCGGCCAGCGCCGCGGGCGGCAAACCGGCGGGACCAGCCGCGATGCCCGAAGGTGTTTGGCGGCAACCGGTCGTATATACCCAGCGCGCCGCCGCGATCAGCGCGATCGCTTCCAGCCCCTGGGCGCCTTTGGCGGCCATCGCCGGACAAAAACAGATCAGCCTCTACAACACCGACACCCATCAGTTGCTGGGCGTTTTGCCATTCCCCGAAGGCATTCCACACATTCTGCACTTCAGCCAAAGCGGGCAGATTCTTCTGGCCGGCGGCGGGCGCGGCGGGCAGGCGGGCAGCGTGGTGCTCTACGATGTGCGCAGTGGAAAACGGCTCGGCAAAATCGGCGACGACCTCGACGCCGTCCTCGCGGCCGATATCAACAACACGCACACCCTCGTCGCGATGGGCGGACCCAACCGGTTGGTCAAAATTTACTCCACGGAAACGGGCGAGTTACTGCACACCATCAAAAAACACACCGACTGGGTGTACTCCATCAAGTTCAGCCCCGATGGCGTGCTTTTGGCCACCAGCGACCGGGCCGGCGGCGTGTTCGTTTGGGAAGCGGATACGGCTCGTGAATACTTGAATCTCAAGGGCCACAAGGGCGCGGTGTACGACCTCAGTTGGCGGGCTGATTCGAATGTTCTGGCCAGCGCCAGCGAAGACGCCACCATTCGGCTATGGGAGATGGAAAAAGGTCGGCAACTTCGTAGTTGGGGCGCCCATGGCGGCGGCGCGTTGTCGGTCGAATTCACGCACGATGGCCGCCTTTGCAGCACCGGTCGTGATCGAACCACTAAAATCTGGGATGGCAACGGAAAGGCGATTCGCTCCCTCCCGGCATTTTCGGAATACGGTCTGGAAGTGACTTTTTCCCACGACGGAAAACAGGTCATCGCCGGAGACTGGAGCGGTGAAGTTCGGGCTTGGAACGCGGCCGATGGCAAACAGTTGGCCTTGCTTCCCGCTAATCCGCCCACGCTGCAAATGGCGTTTGACCAAGCTAGCCAACAGGCCGCCGCCAGCCAGGCCGCGTTGGTCCAACCGACGGCCGCTCTGGCTGTCGCTGAAACTGCCGCGAAGGCCGCTGCTCAAGCCGCCGCAACCGCAGTCACACAATCGAACGCCGCCGTCGCCAAGGCGAAAAAGGCGCAAGCCGCAGTGGCCGCTGCTGATCAAGCCGCCAAAAAAGCGGTTGCGCAAATAGCTCCAAGTCAGGCGGCCGTGGCGCAGGCGCAAAAAGCAGCTGCGGCGGCACAAGCGAAAAGCACGGCCGACAAACAGAAGTCAAGCCAACTCCAAACGCAGGTTGCCAAGGCGGGTGTGGCGTTGAAGGTTGCAATCGCGGAAGCCGCCAAGGCAACCGCAACATCCGCCACGGCTGCAAAAACACTCGCCGCAAAAACCGCCGCCCAGAAAACGGCTGCGGAAGCCGCGAAGGCCGCCGCTCTGAAGGCCGAACAAAGCGAAGCGGAAAGAAAGAAATTGGCCGATGCATTGGCCGCCGCCGGCGAAGCCGAAAAGGCCGACCTCCAAGCCAAGCTGGAAGCGGCCGGAAAAACGGCTGCGGCAGGCAAGGCAGCGTCGGTCGCGGCAGTCGCTGCGGCCCAGAAAGCGAAAGTCGAATTCGACGCCGCTGCTGCTGCGGTGGCCGTCGCGGGCAAACTACAGAAAGAGTCTGCCGCCAAACAGGCTCAGACGCAAACAACAGCCGATGGATTGAAAAAACAGTTCGACGCAGCCCAGAAAACGGCCGCCGCTTCCGCACAAGCATTGGCGGCGGCAAACAAGAAAACCGCCGCTGCCCAAGTGGCCGCGAAGACGGCGCAAGCGGCGAAAGTCGTTACCGCCAAGGCGTTAGCCTCCGCACAAGCCGCCGTGAAACAGGCCGACGCTCAACACAAAGCAGCAGTCGCCGCAGTCGCACAAACAAAAAAGGCAGTCGTGGCGACGGCGGCTGCCGCAGTCAAACTCAAGACGCAGGTCGCGGCGCTTGCGCAACAGGCCGTCGCAGATCAAACACGGGCCGAACAATTGGCTGCTGAGTTGAAGGCTTTTGCGGCGGCGCCGGCCAAGTTGGCGGCGGCTGTTCAGGCGGCGGAAGCCGATGTTCTCAAAAAACGCGAGTTGCAAGGCGCTGTCGATTCAGCGCACAAAGCGGCGGCTGCGGCGGCGGCACAAAAGACCGCCCAGGCCAAGCAAATCGCCGAACAGGTCAAAAAGTTGCAAGCCGCCTATGAGAAACTTGCACAGGAGCAGGCCAAGCTGAATGAGGCGCTCGCCGCCAAGGCTCTGGCGGCGAAGCAAGCGAGCGAAACCCTGGAGAACGCCGTCATCTCGGCGGAAGACGCCGCAGTCCAACGCGACGCATTTACCGCGAATTATAAAACCGGCAAATAAGCTCTACGGTAACCGGTCCACCCTGATATCGGGCCACCGTGATATTGGGTTTGTCGATTCGCCGCCTGCGTTTGCAATCATCGAGAGAGAAGGGCCAAACGACCATCCCTCAGCTCAAAACCGGGTAAGGATTCGGCGAGGTTTCGCAGAAACTCCTCCTTCTCCGCAGGCGAGATCATGACAGACCTTGCGTGGCCCTTCCGGTTCCGATAATTCACTCGAAGCCGGTCCAGCGAGCAGGCGGGTGAACTGAGGGGATTGTGCGTTGGCAAGACCTCAACGATGGAGTCGAGCGGGATTCGCCAGCAAAGGCCAGCGGAGCGAACGATGAGTTCCGTCTGCGTGATCTTGTAGTGGGTGCTCCACGGAATCCGGCCTGTCCAAACAGCCAACGCCAAGCAGAACGCGCCCATTGCCGGCCCCAGCGGGGTTTGTGCCGGCGGGCCCATGAAGAACGGAACGGCGCTGCCGATCAACACGACAACCGTGAAGACCAGAATCAGGCCGATCCACCAATCGACTTTGGTTGGGTAAACTCGTTCCATGGCCGTCCGCCATCATGGCAATACTGAGAGTACAACCATGATGGGTGAAACTGTTCGTTTTGGGAAGGAGTGGCCATCGTGATTGTTGCCCGCTGGCCTTTACTAAATCGGTTGCGTCTTTTTGCGGTGGCGCAGGTGTTGTCCGCCGTAGGCGGCCAGTAGGCAAATCAGGGGCACAACCGGCGCTCGCATCCTGATGTTGCTCCAGAAAACTGTGTGTACGCAGGTGAGCGCCAGCGCCAGCAACAGTCCATACACCCAGGGAGACCGGAGGGCGTCGCGGCGCAAACGCCACACGCCCATCACGGCCAAGCCCAACAATGCGGCGTTCCACGCGCCGGCCGAATAGCGGGCCAAGGCGTGTATGGTCGACTCGCCGCCATAGGGTCGATGAGGCAACGGCGCCCAGAGGCGTCCCACCCGAACCAGGCAGGCGTAGGCGAACATTCTTCGCGATTTCTTGATCGCCGAAAACGCCTGGGCATAGGCCCAACGGTCGCGTTCGGTTTCACTTTCGATGCGTTCGGCCGCCGCGCCTTGTTGTTGATCGATTGGGCGTGAATCCCAGACATCTCCCCAGCGGGCGGTTCGCAGGAATTGATAAAAGTCGGGGTTGTTGCCCAACCACAACGTGTAGCCGCCGTGCGTGGTGCCGATGATCGGCTTACCGATCAGCAACTGATTTCTCACCACCCAAGGCGCCAGCACGGCGGTTGCGCTGAGCGCCAAAACCAGCGATCGGCTCAGATTCCGGCGGCGAACGTCGGCCGCCAAAACCAGTAAACCGATGAACCCCAGCCAGATCAAAAATGGCGGGCGGCACAAACAAGCCAGCCCCAATACGCCGCCCATCACGCCCCACTTCCAAACGGGCGGGCGTTGCAAGGTATCGCCGCGTGACGCCCAGCCACACAACGCCAACACGCTCACCGCCAGAAATGTCGCGAAGGTTTCCGTCATGAGTTGGGTCGACTGGTGCATAAGCAGCGGGTCGCAGACCACTAGCATCGCCGCCAGCGCGCTCCAGGGTCCCATTCCCGCCTGAATCGCCAAGCGGTGTGTCAGCCAGACCGTGGCCAGCCCCAACGCCAAGTGCAACAGACCGATGCGCGCCGCGGGCAGGGCGTCGTTTGTCACGAGCGTTGCCAGAACGAGTGGATAGAGCGGCGGGCGAAAGGCGGTCGGTCTTATCGGGATCGAATGCAATTCCGGCAAGGGCCGTTGGTATCCATACATGCCGGTTTGCCGCAACGTGATGGCCAGCCGGCGGTAGCCATCGGCGTCGGCTTGAAACGCCCCGCCCGGCAACAGCAACACGGCGAGTCGCACCGCCAGCGCAAAGGCGAGCACCGCGCAGGCGGACGTCCGCCAAGTGGTGGTCGGCGTTTTCGTGGGCGGCGTTTTCGTGGGCGGCGTTGTTGCGTGCGGTTGAGGCAACCGTTTTCTCAAATCGGAGAGAGGCCATGTGGCGTAATCGGGCGGAAGGTCGATTTTACCCGCGATGGCTCTGCTCCGACATAGCTCCGCCGCAACGCCAACGAACCGTGTGAGGCGAGTCACTCCCCAGAGCGAATATCGAGCAGGAATTGCTCAACGCTCACGGTGAGCGCATCGGCCTGCTGCATTAACTCGTTCGATGAGTGCAGCGTTTCCTCGGCGGCGCCCGCGGTTTCGTTGGCGCCGGCGGTCGCCTGCTCAATGCTCTCAGTAACGCCTTGGATATGGCTCGCCACTTCAGTCACGTTGCAATGGATTACCGTCGTGGCGTCATGCTGGTCGCTGACGAACTGGGCGATGGAGTTGGTGGTTTCGTTAAGTTGCCCGAGGGTTTGGCTGAATTGGCTGATCGCTCCGACCGCCTTGATGGTCGCTTTTTGAACCCGGCCGATTTCGGCCTTTGCGTTTTGAGTCGCGCTGCGTGTTTCATCGGCAAGTTTCCGGACTTCCGCCGCCACGACGGCAAACCCTCGTCCGGCGTCGCCAGCGCTGGCGGCCTCAATGGCTGCGTTCAAGGCCAAGAGCGCGGTTTGCTTCGAGATGGCGGTGATGGTCTCGACAACGGTTCCGATGTCGTTCGACGATTGCTCCAGGCTTTCGACAATATTTCGGGCTCGGTTTGCTTCGCCGACAGCGCGTTGCACGATCTCGGCCGACTCCTTCGCCTGTTTGTCGATCTGCGAGACTGCGGCTTGTAGTTGGTTTGTCGACTCAGCAACGTTGCGAACATTTTCAGCCGCTTGCGTGGAAGTATCCATTGCCGAGGACGATTGGCCGGATGTTTTCCGCGCCGCTTCGGAGAGCGCCGTCGAGGTGGCTTGCATTTGCGAAGCCGTTTGGGCGAGCGTTTTCGTGACTTGCGTCACGGTCGTATCGAATTCGTCGGCCATTCCTAACCGCCGAGCGTTTGCTCGCGCGATCTCTTCTGATTTATCTTGCATCGCTTGCGCGGCGGCATTGATCACCTCGGACGATTGCCGGAACGCTCCCAGCATTCCGCGGGGCACAACGCGGCGAAAGAATTTGTCTTGGGCTGAGTACTCCAAAACCGCCCGGGCTTCTCGAACAAACGCGTCGGTGTTGTCGAGCAGGGAATTGATGCCGTGAATCGCGCGGGCCAGATCGCCCTCGACATCGACATGAAGAAGTCGGGCCTCGAGGTCGCCGCGAGCCGCCGCTTCGCAAACATCGGCCACCTGCTTGAGCCAATATTTCGACGTCTCGTGTTCTTGCTCCAGCGGATTCATGGGGTTTTGCATAGCGTTTGCGGCGATTGTCTGTGGCGAATCTAAAGTTGCGGGCATGCTTAACTCCTTGCTGATTAGAGCGCGAAAACAAATTCATCGTACTGCATGCCAACTTCATCCAGATGGGCGAGCAACAGTTCGGTGGAGGCTTGCATTCCATCGCGCCAATTATTGTGCGAAGCTTCCTCCTTGAGGAGCAGTTCATAAATGGGAACGACCTTTTCGATCGCGGCTTGCTCCGGCTGCCGGCGGCTGGAATGATAGCCCGTCATGGCGCCGATGCTATCGAAGCTGGGAGTCACGTGAGCGTACACCCAGTAATGGTCGCCGTTCTTACACCGATTTATGACATAGGCGAAAATCTCGGCGCCTTGCGAGATCGTGTCCCACAAGAGTTGGAATACACACTTCGGCATTTGAGGATGCCGAACCAGGTTGTGCGGCTTGCCGAGAAGTTCTTGTTCGGCATAGCCCGATACGCGAATGAAGACCTGATTGGCGTAGGTGATGATTCCCTTCAGATCGGTCTTGCTGACGATGATCTCGTCTTCCAGAAAAGTGCGTTCACGACCAGTAAGCGTGATGGCGTTTCTCGACATTTGCATGACTCCAACGGTTCATGGATCCTGTCCCATTGCGTGCGACTTGAAGCCGACCTTTCGTTCTCTTGGTGGGATAGTCAAACGTTGCATACCGCGAATGTCATTCGCTCTCGCGAGGGGCCAAGTATTCTCAAACTGCGCAAGACCACAAAAGCGTTTCTTGGATGAGTCGTGCGATGCCAAATTCTGCGATTATTCGGATCTTGCCGCCGGCTTCAGCATGCCCGTTTTCGCACACAGCAGCCGTTGACATGCGCGCCTTTTCGCTCATGTGTGCGTTTACGGCACACTTGCTTCGTTAGGGCTGTTACTCAGCAAGGAGACGCGACGAAACAATAAGCCGCCGGTGGTTGCGAGGAAACGGCCGGCATTTTGAAAATGCCGGGCGTTTCGTGCGGCGAACAGATTTCAGGCAGGCTCTTACCGCTTGGCGGTGGGGCGCGAAGCGGTTGGCGTCGCCTGCCGCCGTCGCATGGCGCGATCATAAAATGCGCGAGCTTGCAGAATTTCGCTCGCCGAGTATTGAGGCGAGGCGCCGCCGAAGGCGTGCTTGTATTCGAGTGAGCCGAGCTCCTTCCAACTCACATCGTTCGTGGCATGCCAGATAGCCAGCTGCGCGATTCGCTGCGGCGTTGTCGAGAGCGACCATTCTTTCATCACGCCCGCCAACTTGGCGTCGGAGCGAAAATCTTCGAGTCGTACAAGCCGATACGGAATACGAGGACGCGGGTCCGCCTTGCCGAAGTCGAGACAAGCGCAGGGAAATTTCAGTTTCAATATACGTCGGGGCTCCACTCGAAAAAAGCCGTTGCCGCCGCCACGATTGCCACCGCCTATATTTCCCTGGCCGCCGTTTCGGTTGCCGCCCACCGACTGATTACCGCCGCCCTGCTGGTTGTTTCCAAACCCGTTTCCATTGCCGAAGTTGCCTTGTTGCCCGAATCCATTGCCCTGTCCAAAATTTCCTTGTCCGAAATTACCTTGGCCGAAACCTAGTTGCTGGGCGAGCACGGGAACGCCGACAAACGACTCCGGAATTTTCAGCAGCAGCGGTTTATCGGTGCGGTTTTCGATTTTGAGCGTGAGCCGCGTGGCGTCTTTGGGAATCAGCACGACGTCCACGTCGCGAGCCTCAATGGCGGCGAAGAGGTCTTTCTTTTCCGGCAGCGGTTTTCGAGCAAACGCTGAGTTAGCAAAACTGAAGAGTACAACAACGCCAAGGAGCAAGAGCGAAGCGCGCATGGAGAGCCTCAATTAAATTCCACACCGATCGGGCGCGCAAGCCGCGCGCCCGACTGGTGAAATGCCCCTGCCTTCAACTTAGCAAGTTCGATTGCAATAAGTCAAAAAAGAATTCGGAAATCGGGATGAGGGACACCCAAGTTGTTGGTTGTAACGAGGAAAATCCCGGCATTTTCAAAATGCCGGGCTTTTTGGCGAGCGGTAAAATATTCGTAGGGCTAAGGCGTGAAATCTTCATCGCCTTGGAGGCCGGAGAGAAATCCGGCCAGGAGGTCGGCGGCGTGGTCGAGGTCGGTGAGCGAGATGGTTTCCACGGCGCTGTGCATGTAGCGATTGGGAATCGCGACCAGTCCGCTCGCGACGCCGGCTCGATTGGTTTGCAGCGCGTTGCTGTCGTTCGGAGCGGCGCGGCCAATAGCCGAGAATTGATGCGGAATTTTCTCGCTGCGGGCAACCTCTCCGAGTTGCTCGCAAACCTTGGGGTTCATGCAAGGCCCGCGAAAGATGACCGGGCCGTCGCCGAGTTGGATCTTACCCAGTTGGCGTTGGTCGAGGTTGGGGCAGTCGGTGGCGTGCGTGACATCCACCGCAATTCCAACCTGAGGATCGACGCCAAAGGCGCTGGTTTTGGCGCCGCGAAGTCCTATCTCTTCCTGCACCGTCGAGACGGCGAAAACCGCACAGTTCAAACCTTTCTCACCAGCGCGTCGGGCGGCCTCCAGCACCACCCACACGCCGACGCGGTCGTCCATTCCGGGCGCGTTGGCCAAGTCGTTGCGCATTTCCTCGTAGCCAAGTTTGAGCGTGACCGCGTCGCCGATCGCGATCAAGGAACGCGCTTCCTCGCCGTTGGCGGCGCCGATATCGAGCCAAAGATCCTCCAACTTGACCACCTGCTTGCGTTCTTCGGGCGTGAGCAGATGAATCGGCTTGCGGGAAATGACTGCGGATACTGGTCCCTCGGCCGCCCAAATTATCATTCGCTGGCCGACGAGTTGTTGGGGATCCCAACCGCCGATGGTTTGCGCGTAAATGAAACCGGCTTCGTCAATATGCGTGACCAACATGCCGATCTGATCGCAATGGCCGGCCAGCATGATCCGCAATGGCGCGTCGGCATTCACGGCCACGATCACATTTCCGTGGAGATCGGTCGAGATGCGGTCGGCAAACGGCTCGGCGTAGCGGCGCACTTCGGCCTGAATCTGTTGTTCAAATCCTGAAGGGCTGGGTGTGTTGAGGAGTGTTTGCAGAAAATCCTTGGCTGACTGGTTCATGGCGTCTCGTGGGTGAAGAGTTCGATGCGATGGCAAGCGATCACCAGTATGGCGTCAGGGCCAATCTCGCGGCAACCGGGTGTTTCCAACGCGTGGTGGAGGCTGAGCGACGAAGTTGGCGGGCTGTCGCGGGTGGCTTGGGCGAGGAACGAATCCGTTTTGGGAGGAAACACGACAATTACACCCTCATTTTGTTAGCAACGCGATCGTTCGAACATTCAGTAGTTCCAAGTTAGACGGTCAGACGCAGTGCAGCGTAAGCCTTATACGCCGAAGGCGTTGTATTCCAAAGCCCCATGTCGCAAACGGAGTGAGCGCACATGGGGGTCGCTATCGAAAACCAAGCCCAACCCCACCGGGGTTGCACAATCGTCAAGGCCGCGAGGAATCGTGAGGTTTGACATTGTGGAACCCCTGCGGGGTTCTGCCTGTTTCGAATCATCGGTTTCCCAGGGTAGCGCGGCAATGCCGCTTACCCTGGGCTATGGTATGCAACCCCTGCGGGGTAT
>QIKY01000365.1 GCA_003233175.1 Planctomycetaceae bacterium
CGACATCGAGTCGAGTGGACCACCCCGAATGAGCCCACGATTTGGTTGGCGGTGTACTATGGCTGATCCGAAAGGCGAGAGACCTTCACGGTCTGGAACCGGCAATCGACCGTTCGACTGTGTGCTTGGCTTCCTTATTCATGCCTGCTCGCCTTTTGCCCAAATCTGAACGTCTCCATCGGGTTCGACATGGACGTACACGACGTTCGGACGACAACACACCGGACAGTCTTCGATGTACTCTTGATCGGCGCCCGCCGCGACGTCAACAGGAACGACGATTTCCTCGCCACAGGCATCACAGATGTAGGCGGCTTCGTCCTGCATGTTCTATTGTTTCACTCCCTCGACGATGCTCAATTCCGTGTTCGTTGGCACGATGCGTGCAAGCTCGAAGCCAGCCTCATTGAAAAGCGTTCGGTACTCGGCCGCGGTGCGCTCCTTACCACCCGGAATGAGCAACATGACGAGATCGAGAAACTTGCCTGCAAAGGGTTGGTTGCCGGGCGGAATGACGCTTTCGACGACCAGGAGCTTGCCGTCTGCGGGCATTGCCGAGTGGCAGTTGCGCAGGATGGTCAATGACTTCTCATCATCCCAATCGTGGACGATGTGCCGCATCAGGTAGGCGTCGGCGCCTTGGGGAACCGACTCGAAGAAGTTCCCGCCGATCAACTGGCATCGATCCGACACGCCCGCCGCCTCGATTTGTTCCTGGGCCCGCTCCACGACATGCGGCAAGTCGAACAGGACGCCTTTCATCGTCGGGTGCTGTTGCAGAATGGACATGATGTTCGATCCATTTCCGCCGCCGATGTCAGCCAACACCTCAATGCCAGAGAAATCATAAGCATCGAGGACATCGCCGGTTTCGCGCCCGTGGATGCCGGTCATGGCTGCGTCGAAGATGCGTGCCTTCTCCGACTTCTCGCTCAAGTAATCGAAAATCGGTTTGCCAAACACCTTTTCGAAAGCGGTGTTGCCGGTCTGAATGCTATAGGCGATTTCGCTCCACGCCTGAAATTGCTCGTCGCCGCTCATCAGAGCCAGCGCCCGCTTCGAACCTTCGACATCACTTCGCAATGGTTCGGCCAGCGGTGTCAGTGAAAATTCTTTTGGACGGCTCTCGGCGAAAATGCCGATGCTCGCCAACGCTCGCAGCACCCGGTAAAGAGCGTCGGCATTGGTGGACGATGCTTCAGCCAACTGCTCGACGCTGCGTGAACCGTCTTTGAGCAGATCGGCAATCCCGAACTTTGCCGCCGCATAAATGGCTTGAGACGTCCAGTAGCCGGTTATCATCTGATCGAGTTGCTGCGAGGGCGATGTTTCCGTCATTTCTTCCCTTTTCTGATCGACGTTGGTTTTTGTCTTCGCCTGCTGTATCTTCTTTTGCAGGCTGGCGAACTTCGTGGCCGATGTTTTCGGCGATGGACGTTGATTCTTCGACATGGTTGCGGGCCTCTTTTCGTGCGATTCTACCGACTTCGCAGCGGCGCAGATAGAATGACGTTTTGGCTGATTGCGGAAAAGCCATCGAACGGCGACGAGCCGAGTTGATAGAGGGACTTGACGGATGACAGCGAAACGCAAAATGGAATTCGATTCTGAACGGGCGATTCTCAAGAGCCCGGATATGTTCAAACGATTCAACGTCAGCGGCAATGGTGTTCCGCTGAACGAAGCCAACCTGAGGCCCAAGGAAGTGCTTCTGGTCTTCGAGCGGGCCGGTGAGCGGCGTGCTCTGCTGCAAAGACAGATGGTGTATCACCACGTTGCTCAAGGCGAACTTGCCGGTGAACCGTATCTGGTCTCGTTCTGAGCGGTCTGCAACAGCGGCGTCGGTCTGACGCCAGTGGTCGCTGGAAAAGTCCACCATTTCAGCGCCGGTGGTCTCTACAACGGGCTCGTCTTGTTGATCGACGACGAGACCCGCACCTACTGGGATCACATCACGGGCGGGGCCGTCCACGGAGAATTGAAGGGCGCCAAACTCGATAACTGGCCCGTCGAGATGACCAACGTGAAAACGGCATTAAGGAACGAGCCCGGCTTGCGAGTTCATCGCGCGAAGCCGACATTCCTTGGACGGCTGATGGGCTGGGCGCTCCGCTGGCTGCCGATGAAGCTGCCGCCGCATTTCCGAGGAACGATGGGCGATCCCGACGACCGGCAACCAGAAATGGAAATCGGTCTCGGCGTCGTAACGGACAGCGTTCGCAGGTTCTACCCGAAACGATCCATCGGCGAAGGCATCGACGACGTGCTCGACGGACAACCGCTTCATATCCGCATCGGTGAAGATGCAGTGCCGGTCGCCAAGTGGGACGATGGAAACCGTCCATTACAGATTTTCACTCGCTGGTACGGGTTTTCCTACACCTATCCCGATTGCGATGTTTGGGGTGAGAATGAATCGGCGAAAAAGGTCGATTCGTGAATGTCAGCGTCAAGATGGTTCGCCTTTCGGAATCAACGCTTACTGCGACCAACGCGGTTCTCGCTTTTTCAAAAACGCCGCGATGCCTTCGGCCGCCGCTTCCGTGGTTCGGGAGGTGGCGCTGGCCGCGGCGCCCGCCGAGAGCAGCACGCCCAAATGTTCGCCAATCGTTTCGTTCAGCAACCGCTTGGTCATGAGCAACGATTCATGGGCCGATTCGGCGCATAACGCCGCCATCTCATGCGCCCGCGCCCACACCTGTTCGTGGGCCACCAGTTCGTGAAACACACCGATGCGGTGCGACGTTTCGGCGTCGACATTCTCGGCCGTCAATAATAAATTCGCAGCCCGCCCGGCGCCAATGCGAAACACCAACAGCGGCGCCGTCAGCCCAGCCACCAAGCCCCGTTTCGATTCCGGGAAACCGAACGATGCTTGCGGCCCCGCCACCACCATATCGCTGGCGAGCACCAACCCGGCGCCGGCGGCCAACGCCGGACCATTCACCGCCGCAATAATCGGCTTGGGAAACCGCAGCATGACATCGATCAATTCACGATACCGAACGGCGTCTTCGCGCCATTGCCGCCAGGCGTCTTGCTCGTTCAGCGTGGCGTGCATTTCGGCTAGGTCGAGCCCGGCGCAGAAAGCCGCGCCGGCGCCGGTCAGAATAACGGCGCGCACTTTAGGCTCTTGATGAAGATCTTCGAACGCTTGCACGATTTCGCTGATCATCGTCCGTGATAGCGCGTTGCACTTTTCGGGGCGGTCGAGAATGATCGTGCCGCTCGACTGGTACGTTTTGACTTGCACCAGCGAACTTTCCGGCGGGAGCGGCGAGCCGTTTTCATCCTGATTGGTTGTAATCATTGCTCTCTTCCTGAAAAACAGCCGTCCTGAGTTAGAGTTGCGTCAACTTGCTATCGAGCGGTTCAAAATCCAACGGCTGCCGCGTGTGGACCGTGATTTTATTCCAACTGGCGCCGCTCTCGCGCTGCTGACGAAAATCGATCGGTTGGTACGAAAACTCCAGTTCTGGCGTGTCGATTGCGGCGCCTCCTTTTTCATGCGAGCGCATGGCGGCGTCGAGAATGCCCGTGACCAACAACGTTCGTTCGACAGGATAAGGCTGCTGGTGCGTTTTGAACAAGTACTGTATCGCGTGCGAAAGCGCCCGGAACAGATTCCGGTTGCCCCAGGGGCCGTTATAAATGGCCGTGGCCTGAATTTTTGGTTCGCCCTTGAGGCGGCAGGCGAAATCCCAACGGCTGCCGGTGTTGCCGGCGGTGAGCATAGTGGCCTGAAAGCCGTCGGCGTAAGTGAGCAGAATTCCGTGCCGGGGCTTCACCGGTTTCGGTGGAACGGCTTCGTAATAATTCGGTTCGGGGATGACGTTGCGTCCGCGTTGGCGCTGCCGCCCGATGTTTCGTTCGGCGTCCATCGCTGCGTCGAGCAATTCTTGCGACCACCGGCCTTCGCGTCCGGCACGCGCTAATGCGTCGCCGGTGAGAAATTCGACCCGCGAAACGCCCGCTTCGCCGCCCTTGCGGGCTTCGACGAACGACTGCAAAACTTCGAGTCCGTGGAAATCGTACGATTCAATGCCGCCGCCGTGAATGGAAACGGCGTCTTGAATTTCCGCCCCGTCGGGAAGCTCGATATTGGGCCGCCGTTCGGCCAGCGGCACGGAGCTTCCGGCCATGAAGGGAATGCCCCGGTCGCGGGCGGTATCGTACATTTGCTTGGCCCAATCCCAACGATAGGAAAGATGTTTGTCGTTGAAAATAGGGGCGTACCGCTGGGTGCGGTCCATCACGGCGACGATCTTATCGAAGAACGCCTTGCGAGGATACATCACGACGCCGCGTTCGGTTTTGGGATATTGGCCATGCTCGCCGATGAGCAACACGGCGTCGACATCGAACTCCTTCCCGCCTTGGCAGAGCGCGGCGTCGATACTGGGGTAGAGCGGAATCTTGAATTTCTTGGCGACCGAGCGCGTCATGTCGGCTTTGGGGAATTGGTCGGCATAAATCGAAACGATCTCGCAGCCGGGGTCGGTCAGCACGCCATTAAAATAGTACGGCCCCAGAAAAGCGCGCAGAATATTGTAGGAATGCGACTGATGAAACATCGTGGTGTAGATGGCCGCCACACGCGGCCGTTTGGGCGGCGCGAGCGCCAAACCCTGAGTATTGACCAGCGCATTTCCAACCAGCCCGGCGCCGGCGGCAACTCCGGCTTGGCCGAGAAAATGGCGACGCGTGAACAATTGGTTTGGCGGGCGGTTCATGGCGAGTTCCTCGTAAGGGCCGTTTCGAGAGAATCTTTAAAAAGCGAGGAACAATCAATTCCTGAAACGGCGATTGAGAAGCCCGGCTTTTTCAAAAAGCCGGGCTTCTGAACCGGGTTTTAGTTTTTCCGCGCTTTCTTAGCTTACCTTGGGCTTCGCGCCGGTTCCACACATGAAGTTCTGGACTCATTTTATCTCCGCGGCCCTTCGCGACTCCGCGAACTCTGTGTTTCGTTTCCCTTTTCTTCGCGCCTTCGCGTCTTCGCGTGAGAAAAAGAGCGCACGCGAAGACGCGAAGAGCACGAAGAAGGACGGGGCCATAAACGGTTCTTCCATGATTTTAATGGATCATTTCAGGTCGGGGCGATTCGCCGCCGGGTAGCTTGCTATCGCAATTTCCCGCACCACCGTGAACAGCTACCGTTTCCCTTTCCACGCTGATTCCAGAGACACGGCAGTTGAGAGGTTTCGGTGCAACGCAGAGAACGCAAAGGCGCAGAGGGCCGCAGAGTCGCGGCGCAACGGCTTATCCAAGATTTTCTACTCCCCCAATTCCTCATCTTCTCCGTGTGCTCGGTGCTCTCTGTGGCAAAAACGTTTTTTGGTTGCGGACAACGGCCTCTACCGTGGAAAAACGAGCAATGGCTTTATTGTGTGGCTGTCGAACACTAGAATGGTCTCGGGCGACTTCCTTGCGCCCCAAGAACTCCTTGCGACCCAAGAACGCCGTCCCCCACAGAGCCCCCTCCACCCGCTGGCCGGAACCACCGCTTGCGTGTGGCGCATTCCTTTTTCAGGAGTCCCGCCAATGCCCGCCTTCCGATCGAATTCCGCTGGCCAGCGTCGCTGTCCGGGTGAGATGGTTTCACGGCGAGAATTGTTGCGCGTGGGGTCGGTGGCGCTGGCGGGTTTGTCGTTGACCGACCTCTTGCGGGCCGCGGAGGAAAAAAACGCCAGCATTTCCGCCCAAGCCGATAACTGCATTATTCTGCATCTCAACGGAGGGCCCAGCCACCTCGACATGTGGGATATGAAGCCGGAGGCGCCGGAGAAAATTCGCGGCGAATTCAAACCGATCGGCACATCGCTGCCGGGCGTGCAATTCAGCGAACACTTGCCGAAACTGGCCCAGCAGATGCACCGCTGTACGTTGGTGCGGTCGATGCACCATAGCGTCAATAACTCGCACGCGGCGGCGGTGTATGTATCGCTCACCGGGCACGACCGTGGTGAATTCGGCGGCGGCGCCTTGCCGACCGACAACCCCAGCATCGGCGCGGTGGCCGCGCTGTTGCGTCCGGCGCCGCGCAACGTGGCGCCGCACGCCGTGTTGCCGTACATGACCAAGGAAGGCGCTAAGGGGCCGCCGCAGCCCGGCTTTTTTGCCGGCTTCATGGGCCGTGGGTATGACCCATTGTGGATCCTCAAAGACCCCAACGCCAAGGGGTTTACCGTGCCGGAGTTCACGCTGCCGTCAGACGTATCAATCGAGCGAGTGGCGGCGCGCGGCGAACTGTTGACCAAAATGAACGCCCGTCTGTTGGCGTCTGACGCGCACCTTCGGTTCGACGCTCTCGACCGCCTCCAACATCAAGCCAACGACATCCTCACGTCGCAACAAACGCAAGCCGCCTTTCGTATCCAGGAAGAACCGGAAAAACGGCGCGAGGCGTACGGCCGCAACATCTATGGACAAAGCGTGTTGTTGGCCCGGCGTCTGATTGAATCAGGCACGCGCGTGGTGACGGTGAGTTGGGCGCCCGACGCCAACGCCACCTGGGACACCCACGGCGGCAACTTCAAAAAACTCAAAAACACGCTTCTGCCGCAGTTCGACGCGGCTTGCAGCAGCCTGCTGGCCGACTTGGCCGAACGCGGCATGCTGGAGCGAACCATCGTGGCTGTGTTGGGCGACTTTGGCCGCTCGCCGAAAGTCAACGCCAACGCCGGCCGCGACCACTGGAATTACTGTTACTCCCTGCTGTTGGCCGGCGGCGGTTTCAAAGCCGGTTCGGTCTATGGCGCCAGCGACAAAACAGGCGCCTTCCCGGCCGACGCCCCGCTATCGCCTTCGCATATTATCGCGACGTTGTACCACCAGTTGGGTATCGACCCGCGCAGCGTGTTGTACGACCGGCTGAAGCGGCCGCATCGTTTGATCACATCCGGCGGCGTCGTTCCAGAGTTATTGGTGTGAATACGCGCGCCTTTGTTTTTTTGCTCCAGGGAGACACCCACGTGGTCCATCGTTCTTACATTGTTTTCACCCTGGCGGCTTGCATGCTGGCGTTGGGTTTATGTCGACCGGCGTTTGCCGATTCCGCTAAGGACGCCCGGCCGAATGTTCCGCCAAACATCATTTTCTTTTTGTCGGACGACCAACGCGACGACCTGCTCGGCTGCGCCGGCCACCCCATCCTAAAAACACCCACCATCGACCGCCTAGCGCGCCAGGGCGTGCGGTTTCGGAATGCTTTCGTCACGACCTCCATTTGCGCCGCCAGCCGCGCCACGTTGTTCACTGGGTTGTATGAGCGGTCGCACAAATACACTTTTGGCACACCGCCGCTGGCCGCGCAAATGACCGCCGGCAGTTACCCTGCTCTGTTGCGCCGCGCCGGTTATCGAACCGGTTTCGTCGGCAAGTTCGGCGTGGGCGTGGCCAAGGGTGAAACCGATGCGATGTTCGATGTTTTCGTCCCGCTGAATCGGAACCCGTATTTTAAGAAACAGCCCGACGGTTCGCTGCGGCATGTGACGGAAATCGCCGGCGACCACGCCATTCGCTTTTTGCAAAGCTGCCCAAAAGAGCAACCGTTTTGTCTTTCGGTGAGTTTTAACGCGGCCCACGCCGAAGACAGCGATAAAAAAGACCACTACCCCTGGCCCCACGCCGAAGACGGCCTCTACGACGACATTACCGTTCCGGCGCCGCGGCTCTCGGAGCCGGAAGTGTTTGAAAGCCAGCCGGAATTCTTGAAGAAGTCGCTCAATCGGCAGCGCTGGTTCTGGCGTTGGGACACGCCGGAAAAATACCAGAAGAACATTCGCTCCTACTACCGCATGATCACCGGGTTGGATCGTGTGATGGGCCGCGTGTTGGCGGAAGTGGAGCAGTTGGGCCGCCGTGAAAATACGGTTGTAATTTTCATGGGCGATAACGGATATTACGCCGGTTCTCGCGGCTTTGCCGGGAAGTGGTCACATTACGAGGAGTCGTTGCGGGTGCCGCTCGTGATTCAAGATCCTCGTGTTAGCTCCGCCTTGAAAGGCCGCGTTTTGGAGCCGCTGGCGCTGAATGTTGATATCGCGGCCACGATTCTCGACTTGGCCGGCGTGGCGGTTCCCGCCTCTTACCAAGGCCGCAGCCTCAAGCCGCTGCTCTATGGCGAACAGCCGACCGACTGGCGGCAAGACTTCTTCTGCGAACACCTGATGAACTATTCCGAGATTCCCAAGTACGAAGGCGTGCGCGGCCGGCGTTGGGTGTACGCCCGCTACTTCCAGCAAGAGCCGGTCTTTGAGTTTCTGCACGACCTGGAGCAAGACCCCCAGCAATTGAAGAACCTGGCGGCTGATCCTCAATACGCCAAGCAATTGGGTATCATGCGCCGCCGTTGCGACGAACTTCGCGACAGTTACGGTGGCGAATATAGCTTGGAAAAATTTCCCAGTCGGCGAATGGGGCCGCGTAAGAAAAAGAAACCAGCCGCGAAGAAATCGGCCGCGAAATAATGGCCGGCGGCGGAAATCGAGCGGCGCGCGGCATAACACAGAACATTGTCTGCGAGGTCTCTGATGCTGGTGGGGTATGTGAGCGACCAGCGGTATGTGGCAATTGCCGATTGCCAGTTGCTATTCGAGAAAATCGCCGGGACAACCAAAACGCAATTGGCCGATACACAGCCGGTCGAAACGCGTTCCTGCGCCAACGGCGCCGTGTATGCCGATATCGAACCCGGCGAATATAACGTCTCGCTCAACAAGCAGGGCTTTGGGCCGAAGCACGTTCGCCTGACGGTGCAGCCGGGAAAACACCATCACTTTCGGCTGCTTTCGCATTGTTTGTTGGGTTATGCCTGGCCGAAATGCGTACGGTCGGGCGAGCGGGCTGAGTTTCGCGTGCATTCGCCCGAAGCCTACAAGGTATCGCTCTGGCGGTATGGATACCAAAAAGAGCTGGCTCTTCGCATCGGTTGGTTCGATGAACACGGCCCCGACGCAACGGTGCAAATCACGCCGGATGGCGACTACACGCAAACCGGCGTGCAGTGGAATAAATTCGGTTATAGCAGTCCTCATCATAAGCAGTTTGTCGAGGCGCCCGAGCGGAGTGGACTGTACTATTTCCACGTCCAGGGAGAATCGGGCGGCTTCTTTTCCTTCCCTTGGGTGGTTGCTCCAGAAAAACCCACCGCCAAAATAGCCGTGTTGGCCGCCAACATGACCTGGAACGCCTACAACAACTTTGGCGGACGCAGCAACTACATCCACCCGCATCGGCTGACGCCCGCCCCCACGCTGAACGCACGCCTCGAATTGGGGCGTTACACCGACCCGGAGCATGTTGTTTACACCGGCCAAGATTATGCGCCGCTCTCGTTTGATCGCCCCGCGCCGATCAATCATATTCCCGAAGGCGTTCAAGTGACCGATCCGATTGAAGGCCGCGCGGCGTGTCATGTGGCGCCGGCCGAGTGGCGGTTGTTCGGCTGGCTGGAGCGAGAAGGTTTCGAGTACGACTTATACGCCGAGACACAATTCCATTTTGATACGCTCGACCTCAACGCCTACACGCTGCTCATCATCAGCACGCATCCTGAGTATTGGTCGGCCGAAATGTACTACAAGCTGAAGTCGTGGGTTTTTGAGCGTGGCGGGCGGTTGATGTATTTGGGCGGCAACGGTTTGAATTGCGAAGTGGAATTCGTCGATCGGCAAACTTGTATTTATCGCAACGAAGACGACCGCCAACTGCGCGCATCGGCCGGGCGCCTGGAAAGCCGCTTCCATCAGCGGCAGGAATCGGAGGCGAACCTGCTAGGCGTGGTCTATGATGATCGCGGCATCATGACAGCCGCGCCGTACGAAGTGCTCGACGCCGCGCATTGGGTCTTTGAAACAACCGGCCTGAAAAACGGCGATTCATTCGGCCGTGAATCCTTGCATGAAAGAGTGCCCGGCGGCGCCTCCGGGCACGAAACCGACAAACGCTCGCCCAGTTCTCCCGCCAACACGAAGCTGCTCGCGCGAGGCCGCAACGCCAATGGCGGCGACGCCGAAATGGTGCTGCACCAACCTGGCGGCGGCGGGGCGGTGTTTTCGGTCGGCTCCATCTGTTGGCCCAGCTCCCTGTTAGTGGATGAAAGCGTTTCCAAAATAACGGCGAACGTCATTCGCCGATTCTTGCAAAAACAACATGAAAATAACCGCTATTGAAGCATTCGCCGCCGCGATTCCCGTGCGGCCCGAAATGGCCATTAAGAGTTCGCGCGTGCATCATCGCATTTCACCTTTCGCACTGGTGCGAGTCGATACCGACGCCGGCCTTTCCGGCGTTGGCGAAGCCACCACCATGCCGAATTGGAGCGGCGAAACATCGTCCACGGCGTGTTCCATCATTCGCGAGATTCTCGCCCCAGCGCTGCTTGAGCAAGATCCGCTGGATGGCGTTCGGCTGGATGCCATCATGGACAAAGCGGTGAACCATAATTGGTTCACCAAGGCCGCAATCGAAATGGCTTGCTGGGATATTCGCGGCAAGGCGGAGAATCGTCCGGTGTACGAACTCCTGGGAGGACCTTGCCGCTCGCGCACCATTCCGGCTCGTTTTTCCATGGCGGCGTACGATCCCGCCACGGCGGCGGTGAAGGCGGTGGAGCGCGTCGGCTGGGGGTTCACCACGATCAAAATTAAAGTCGGTACAGATCCTGAACAAGATATCGCACGGGTGCGGGCGGTGCGCGAGGCGGTTGGACCAGAAATCGCGATCATGGTCGACGCCAACTGCGGTTGGGACGCACAAACCGCCATTCGCTGCTGCCACGCCCTAGAAGACTGCAACCTTTCGCTCGTCGAACAGCCCACGCCCGATGGCGACTACGCCGCGCTGGCCAGGGTTCGCCGGGAAATCACGCCGCCGGTCATGGCCGATGACATGTGCTTCGACCTGATTCACGCGCGTGAACTCATTCGGCATCAAGCCTGCGATGTGATCAGCGTGTATCCCGGCAAGAACGGCGGCATTCGCAAGTCGGCCGAAATTGTGCAACTGGCGGCGGAGCACGGCGTGGCTTGCAGCATTGGCTCCAACCTGGAATGGGATGTAGCCACCGCCGCCATGGGCCATCTTGTGATCGGCCTGGAGAATATGCAGGTGGAGAAGTTTCCCGGCGACATTCTCGGCCCTTGGTACCACGCCGACCGCATCGTCAAACAGCCGCTCTTGATCGACCGCGCCGCCTGCACCATTCCCAACGCGCCCGGCTTGGGGATTGAAGTCGATTGGGAAAAACTCAAGCGTTATCAAACTTAGATCTTGAACACCTTGCGTTCTCGAACGCGATCGAGCGCGTTCAAATGCCGTCTTTGTCGGAAGCTGTGTAATCGTTCGCGCAAGAAGTTCGGCAGCAGCGTCTCTTCCAGCCGCAAACGGAATCGGTTGCATTGCAACAAGGGGCGCACCAGCCACGAGGGGAGCCGATGTTTGACGCCGGCTGCAAGGCGGCCGTCCAACGGTTCGTCGGTAGCGTTCGGAGTTTCTGTCTCTCCGTGATAACGCAGGTAGAATCCCTGGATAGGCCTGACAAATTCTCTTTCTCCGAGGCTCTCTTTTTTTCGGGCGAAAAAGCAGACGTTGGTCAGTTTGCGCGGCATCTGGAAAATCATTTCATCGCCGTAACGGTATTCGCGGTAGAGCATCGGTTTGTCTTGCCACTCGTTGTACGGCGGATAGAAGTTGATGTAGGTGCGAGTCGGTTCGAAGCCGTTGGCGGCGTAGACTTCCTGAAGAAACATGGGCTGAAAATTGAAGTAGGTCTGATTATGCCAGCCGTGAAGCGGTACGATATGCAACACCACGCCGCCAGGTTTCACCAACGCCATGCAATTGCTGAGCGCTTGAAAAATATCACAGACGTGTTCGACGGTGCCAATGTCGAACACCAGATCATATTGTTCGCGAAGCTCTGCCGAAATGGGTTCGTTGAGATTGTGAATGATGTCTGGAGATTCTGCTTCGCTGAAATCAAGGGTGTCGACCTGGGCGTATCCGAGCATTCGAAACACATCCGAGATATGTGCTTGCCGCTTTTCACGAGGCACCACCTGAGACTCCGTATAGCGACGTTCGTTCACGGGGATATCGTGGACGGGCGCCTTTATCGCCTGCATCTCGCGGGCGAGTTGGTCATGCGTAGCGTGGACATCCTGGACTCCCAGACACAAAACCTTTCCTCCGTTGACGGCAACGGGGAAGAAATCGCTTTGTGTTAATAGAAAACGAAAATGACTCAACACGAGCGCCATGGACAGTTCTCCTGTTCGGAATGGTAAGTTCAGCAGTTCCCAAATCGGGGGATGAAAGGGGCCGGAAAAAGGGGCTGGGTCTTCTCGTGCGGCAAACGAGTCAGTGAAGTATTAACAATTTCAATCAAGCCCGAAAGGATCGTCGGTTGCAGGAGTTTTTTCTTCTTGCGGCGGCAGCGATGTTTCGTTCGGCGGCGTGGGGTTGGCCGTCGAACCGGGAATATAAAAGTCGTCATCCCTTGGGGAGGAGGTGCTGGCGGCGGCCTGTTTTTTCTCGTCCGCCCGCAGCCCGATATAGGAACCGTGCAAGATGCGGTCTTCTTTCCCCTCGCCGGCTTCGATCACAATAGCCGACGCCGCCAGCAAGTGTTTCTCCTTGACGTTCACCCCGTAACACCTGGTTTGGCAGAGTCCGCAACCGACGCAGAGGTTCGCCAGCACGACGGGCGCGAGGAAACCGGCGCCTTCGATAGGCCGCCCTTGGAGGTCGACTTCCGTATTCACTTGCTGGAATTCAATGGCGGCGTAACCGGCGGCGTTGCATTCGTCGACACACAGCCGGCAGTCTTCGCGGCCGGCAAGGGGCAGGCACGTTTGCTGGTTGACCATCGCCAAGCCCATGCGGGCGGCCTTCTTTTCCTCCAGGGGCAGTGCGCGAATGGCGCCCGTGGGGCAGACCTGCCCACAAGCGTTGCAACTCGATTCGCAGCCGGCCCAATCGGCCGCGACCAGGGGAGTCCAGAGCCCTTCGAATCCTTGTTGGAAGCCCTGCATTTGCAGCACGTTGTTGGGGCAGGCCTGAAAACATTCGCCGCAGCGAATGCACATTTGCAGAAAGTCTTGTTCGGGGGCGCTGCCGGGAGGCCGCACCGGCGCCAAGGCGTTGGCATGCGAACCGCTGGCTTTGGTCGCCCAGGCGGCGCCAACGCCGCCCGAAACAGCCGCCGCCGCGCCGATGGCCAGCGAAAGAAAGCCGCGGCGGCCGAGCGACGTCTCGTGAGTGGGCGGCGTGTTCTCGACTTTCAACTCCACGAAATTCCAACGCTCCACGAATTTAATGGCCTGCGTCGGGCAGACGCCGCCGCAAGTTTGACACATCGTGCAATCGGAAACACGGGTGTTGAAATCGGGTTTGATCGCATCGAAAGGGCAGATCTCCACACACTTGTTGCAGTGAATGCACGACGACTCCACCTTCCGCTCGGTCAGTCGAAACAAGTTGCCCAGCGAGAACATCGCGCCGCTGGGGCAAACATATTTGCACCAAAAACGTGGCCGTAACATGCCCATACCGAGCACCAACACGAACAGCCCCATGGAAAAAAACTGCCCGGCGTTTACCGGCGGAATCAAACGCCATTGGCGGAGCAAGCCGTTTTGCAAGGGCGAGGCAATCGTATAAGCGCCGCGCGTGAGCAGGGGAATCGCGGCCACGTAACCCGAAAGCAGCACGCCGCAGGCGGCGGCCAGCAAAACACCCGCCAATAAGTAGTATTTGATATGCACCCACCAGCCGTTGCTGGGCAGGCGAAACCACCGCAACCGATTGAACACCAGAAAATCGGCCAGATCGAGCAACGTTCCCAGCGGACACACCCAGCCGCAAAACCCGCGCGGAATCAACAGGCAGATCACCAGAAACCCCGCGCCAAAGGCCAACGACCACACCCAATTCCGCGAGGCGATGGCCGTGGAAAAACTGACCAAAGGATCAATAATCAGAAACAGTTCGGCCGCCGCCCATTCCTTGCCCGCCAGATCATCGGCGTAGTGCGAGGGCCACTGGTGGGGCCGCTGGTCGAGCACGAACCAGGGCCCCGCTCTGAGTAAGAAGTCGTCAAACTGTTGCGGAGTGATTTCCACCAACGGCGCCAGAAGAATCTGATTTTTATGGTGTTGTTTTTTATCGGACGTGTTTTTATCGGACGACATCGGGCGGTCGTCCGAGATGACAAACGCCACGACGTCCGACGCCTCCCCTGTTGCCGGGTCCATCGCCGCGGGGTGCTTTGCCGCGAGAAAAACTTGCTTACCAACCTGGGTGGTCCAGGCCGGCGGCTGGTTGTTCGCTATCTGCAAGACGCCGGTTTGTTGGTCGACGGCCACCACCCGCCAAGCGGCCGATATTTTTCCCGGCGGCGCCGGTCGGGCGGTGTAAGGCCAGCAAACATAAAAGAACAAAACACAGAACGCCACGAAGCAAAAAGTTTGCACCGCTCGCCGGGCGGGTGAGGAAAGCACGCTGGGGCCGAGCTTCACCAGTGTTTTTCGCAGCCAGCCCGGTTTCCCCTTGGTGCGATTGGCAAACCACGTACGGGGCAAAACGCGTTTCGCCAGCCGCAAGCCGAGGGTGTCGGGCGATAGCGTTTCGCCCTTCTTTTTCTTGCGTAAGAACGGCAGGAAACAATCGAGCCGCAACACGGCCGATGTAATTTGTTCGCGCCGGCGCGGCGTGGCGATGGCAATCAAGGCGGCCAACGCCGCGATTGCTCCCAGCGCCCAGCCAATCGTTTGCAGAAAATCGGTCATTGTGTCGGCAGGGGAGAGGTGAATCGGATGAAAAAAGGCAAATTTGGAACAGGACCTAGTGTACAAATGACTATAGTTATGTACACTCGTATATTAGTTCTCTGGCGCCGACCGCATTTTTAGCTAAATCAGCCCCGTTTTCCGTCGCCAACGGAATTGGCGGTGAACGAGCCATCGCCAACGAAATAATCACCCAGCCATCGTAAAGGAATATTCCCTTGAATGGACTGAAATCGCTCACCGAGCGGCAGGCGGCGGTTTACAATTTTATCGTCGAGAAGATTCAAAACCGAGGATACGGCCCCACGGTTCGAGAAATCGCGGAGGAGTTCGGTATTCGCTCTCCCAACGGCGTGATGTGCCATCTCAAGGCGTTGGAGAAAAAGGGGGCCATCCGCCGCAGTCCTCATAAATCGCGAGCGATTGAACTGGTGCATGATTCCGTGCAGCGAGAGCGAGGGCTGGTCTTGGCGGGGCGCGTGGCGGCGGGCGTATTGCACGAAGCAGTCGAGCAGAACGAGCGCATCGACCTGGGAGATATGTTCCACGGCCCCAATCTGTTCGCTTTGGAAGTTTCCGGCGATTCGATGATCGAAGCGCAAATTGCCGATGGCGATTATGTTGTCGTGCGGGAGCAGCCCACTGCCCGCATCGGAGAAATGGTGGTGGCCGAAACCGAAGACGGCGACGCCACGCTCAAATATTGGTATCCGGAGAAAAACCGTATCCGATTGCAGCCGGCAAATTCCAGCATGGCGCCGATTTACGTTCAAGACGCTCGTATTCGAGGGGTGATCGTGGGTGTGGTGCGGAAAATCGGTTAGGCGTTGGGCCTATATTTCTATTGGTTGGTAGTGGCGCATGGAACGGCGGCTCATTTTTCCGCCCACCGTTGGAGTTCACGCTTCAGCGTGCTTTCTCCGGCGCGCACGCTGAAGCGTACACTCCAACGGTGGGTTTCTGAGATGACGCCGAGTTATTTTTGAGCGCCGCCGGGGGTGGTTTTGCCAGGTGTCCAGCTTGCCGTGCCGGGCAAGCGGCCAGACTGAGAAAGGCCGGTAATTGCTTTTAACGCGAATGCCCGATAAAATCTCGCGGACTGCCGATCGCCGTTGTGGGCGCTTCGCAAACGGATAAATTCCCTGGCCGCCAGCCGGCTGGGTTGAACAGAGGAGTATTTCAAATGGGAAACGTGGCTGAATTCACGCAAGACAATTTCAACGGTGAAGTGGAAACCGTTTCGGAGCCGGTTTTGGTCGATTTTTGGGCGCCGTGGTGCGGCCCCTGCCGGCAAATCGCGCCCATGATCGAGGAGCTTGCGGCCGAAAACAACGGCTCCGCCAAGGTGGGCAAGGTCAACATCGACGACAACGGCGCCTTGGCTACGAAGTACGGCGTCAACAGCATCCCCACGGTGATGGTGTTCAAGGGCGGCGAAGTCGTGCAGCGGTTCGTGGGCATGCAGCCCAAGGCCAAGCTGCAAGAAGCGATCGATGCGGCCAAGGGCTGAATGAAAAAATCAGCGCCGAGGCCGCTGGTCTCGGCGCTTTGCGTTTCTTGAAGGATCGAGCTGGATGGTGGAGCCGCTTACCGCAGCACAACGAACCGCTGTCGAACACATCGATGGCCCGCTGTTGATTTTGGCCGGTCCTGGGAGCGGCAAAACCCGCGTCGTGACGCACCGCGTGGCGAATATGCTTTCGCGTGGCGTGGAGGGCCGCTCCATTTTGGCGCTCACCTTTACGAACAAGGCGGCCGACGAGATGCAGCGTCGATTAGAGACGCTCGCCCCCGGCGCCTCCGTTTGGATGGG
>QIKY01000253.1 GCA_003233175.1 Planctomycetaceae bacterium
TTGGATATATCACGTCGGACAACCTGCGTTTTGAAGCGCGGGCGCGCACCTTTATTCCCCCGGAGAAACGCTTCTGGATCGCCAACGGCGGCATGTTGTTGGCCGGCGCGGCCATCGGCGCCAATGGCGGCTGCATGATGCTCGGCAATGTGGCGCCAGGGCCATGCTTGAAGATATTGTCGGCCGTCATGCAGGGCGATCTTGCCATGGCGCAGCGGGAACAGAATCGTCTGCTGGAAACTGATTGGCAAATTCTCTCGCGTGGTTCGGCGGGCGTGAAGGCGGCGCTCAATCTGTTGGGCTTTGAGGCCGGACGCCCGCGAACGCCGGCGCCGGCTTGCGGTGAAAGGGCCGTCGCGGAAATTAAAGCCGCCATGCAAAACGCCGGTATTCTCGCTACAGGATGATCGCCCCCCGCCAATACGTCGCATTCTCCACTAGGCGGCTAGCGAACGGTTCTGGAAAAAACCGTGCGCCCCCAACAGGCCGTTGAAAAGTTGTGGGCGTCTGCTTTTTGGTTTTGCTCCAGAACTCAATTTCGTTCGAGCAGCATGCGGCGTTCCTTTTTGGGTTCAGGCAGCGGTAGCGTATCGGCTGGAACCCGCGTCATGGAGACGCCCAATTTCTTTGACAAGAATTCGGAAATGTGTCGCAGGTACCTCTGCGAGCGAAAGCCGGAAGACTGCATCCTTTTGATGGAGCCGAGAATCGACCGCAAGACGCCGATCAGTTTGTCGGTGGTCGGTCGCGGCGTTTCGTCAAAATATTCTTCCCAGCGGAGACGAATCATGTCGATGAGAAAGTCTTCTTCGCGGCCGACTTCGCACTCAAGTTCGGCATCGTCCGAGGGGGAGGATAGTGTTCCCGTTCGCAACTGCATGATCAACTTTTCAATGGCGGCCGCGACTGTATGGTCGAGTAATTTCCGATCCGTGATCACGAAGGTTTCGAAAATGCCCAATTCGGTTTCCAGCCAGATCGGAACCAGCTCGTCTGTTTGGTACTTTCTCCCCATATAGGCAAGCGACGCCAGTTGGCGTGATCTTTGTTTTCTCTTCGCCAGTTGGACCTTGCGTTTTTGATCACGTGTTCTTCGATCCTTCGCCATCGGTCGGCTCCTTCAATTACTTTTGGCTGGTGTCTCCAACAAACTACGAACCACTGCGCACCATTGTGGCGGAATAACCGTTGATGGCTCAAGCCCAGATGGGTCGCGACTGCGCTAAAAAAACTAATTTCTTTCCGTCAGGCTCGTCGAATACTCGAACTGCTGATGGACTATTCGCAGGGTTCGGAGATCCCAAACGCTCAGATGCCCTTTTCGATGCACGCGAGTTGGACGAGCGATGCTGATAAGGCCGCGTTCTTTCAATTCCGCAATTGCGACAGGAGAGACAACCGAAGGGTTTATCCCCGTTGGCTGTAACGCTCCGGCAAGGTCGCTCAAGTTCACTCGCACCAAACGCCACACGACAGGATCGTTTCCGCAAGATCTATCTAACCACATCCGTCCGTGGGCTGTTCCATCGTCATGGACTTCAACGCCGCCGGAAATCGCGGCTTGAAAGAGTGGGTTGTCGTGTGGAATCTTGACGATAAACGGCAGGCTGAGGCGCCGGCCATTTTCCAGGATCAAATGAGTTTCAGTCGTCGACCGAACGGCAAGCGGCGCGCTGAGCGCCTCAATATGCCACAGCGGAATCGGAAAACCGGTCATCAACATGTGGCAACCGCCGAGAGCCAGCACCGGGTACATCACCAGCCAGCGAACGTACTTCGCCCTATTCATCGGAGGATCTCCGGGAGCCGTCTTTCCTTGCCTTGCTTCATGATACCCGATAGCAGGAGCGGCGAGAAAGGATTTTCTCCTTTAGCCAAACGAATGAAGATCGGCCATCGCGCCTGGGGCGTTACCCAGGAATACATGCGATCCCCCTTCTCTTGGTCAAGCCAAGTTCAGAAGGCGCGCCGGCGTCCTTGTGGGGTGGCGAGAGCGCTCCTAGAATGGGTTGACGCCGCCCAGCGGACGACTGCTTACTCGCCACTTTCAGTCAGGATGGTTTCTAAAACGTGGACGTCATCTTCAACGGTCAAACCCGAGAGATCGCCAGCGGCGCAACTATTGAATCGTTGCTGCGTGAATTGGAATATTAGATCCTCGCCAGTGCGCCGTGGAGGTCAACCTGGAATTGGCGCCGCGCAAGCAACATGCGGAATACGTTTTGCAGCCGGGCGACCGTATCGAAGTGGTTACTTTTGTGGGCGGCGGTTGAGCACGGAACGCGTTTCACAAGACGGCAGTGGAGAAGCACGAATGGCGACGGAATCGCAAACCGAAGACGCCCTGCGTTTAGGAACGCACCTCTTGCGCAGCCGGCTGATTGTCGGCACCGGGAAGTACGATACGTACGACATCATGGCCCGGTCTCTCGAACTTTCCGGGACCGATTGCGTTACCGTTGCGGTGCGGCGTGAGCGGCTTTACGACGGCGACGGAAAAAATATCCTGGACTATCTCGACCTTGATCGCTTCACACTGCTGCCCAACACAGCCGGTTGCTACAACGCCCGCGATGCCGTGCGTACGGCAAAGCTCGGCCGCGAGATTTTAGAAGGCTTGGAAAACCCGGGCGCCGATTGGGTCAAGCTGGAAGTGTTGGGCGACACCAAAACACTGCTGCCCGATCCGGTGCAAACACTGGAGGCCACGCGGGCCTTGGTCGCTGAAGGGTTCCAGGTTCTCTGTTACACCAGCGACGACCCCGTGGCCGCGATCCGCCTCAAGCAAGCCGGCGCCACGGCGGTTATGCCGGCCGCCAGCCCGATCGGCTCCGGGCAAGGCGTGCTCAATCCGAACAACATCAAGATTTGTCTGGAATATCTCAAGGAAGACGACCCCGACTACCCCGTGATTATCGATGCCGGCGTGGGCGCCGCCAGCGATGTCGCGGTGGCGATGGAGCTAGGCGTCGACGGCGTGTTGCTCAACACCGGCATCGCCCATGCTCGCGATCCGCTGAACATGGCCCGCGCGATGAACGCCGCGATGGTCGCGGGCCGGCTCTCGTACCTCTCGGGCCGTATTCCGAAACGGCTCTATGCCAACGCTAGCAGTCCTGAAGATGGCCTGATCGGCGAGTGATCGCGGCAATTCTTGCGGCGCCCGATTTTTGTCGCGATGTTGTAGCGAACGCTTGAGCGTGTTTTTATTGTCCTTGCTAGGCCGGCGGCTTTATGTTTGGCACGGGCGATTGCATCCGGCATAATGAGGCGGTTCGTTTTTTCCCAAACACAAATGCCCATCAGGTGATTTCATGCGCGCCATTTCTGGAGCGGCTTTTGCTTTTACGTTTTGTTGGTTCGGTTTTGCATGCCAACTCCATGCGGTTGCCGCTGAAGGGCTTCGCGTGGGCGTGTTCGTGGTTGATGTTTCGCCGCCGTTGGGCAGTCCGGTCGCTTACGCGCCGGCGCGCAGTATTCAAGATCCGCTCAGTGCGCGGGGCGTCGTGATTCTGGGATCCGGCAAGCCGATTGTGTTGTGTGCGGTCGATTTTATTGGCATCGCCAATAGCGGATACGATGTTTGGCGGGAGCATTTGGCCGAAGCCGTGGGCACGACGGCCGACCGCGTGGCGGTTCACACGTTGCACCAGCACGACACGCCGCGTTGCGACTTCGGCGCCGAAATGCTCTTGGCGCAAAAGGGCCACGGCGGCGAGCACTTCGATGTTGTGTATTTGCGGCGGACGATCGCCCGCGTGGCGGCGGCGGTGCATCGGGCGGCGGCCCATACGGAAGCTGTCACGCACTTGGGGCTGGGCCGGGCGAAGGTCGAAAAAGTGGCCTCCAATCGCCGCATTCTCGGGCCCGATGGCAAAGTGGCTATCATTCGCTGGAGCAGCGTGACCGATCCCGCCGCCATTGCCGCGCCCGAAGGCCTGATCGACCCGTACCTGCGAACGATCAGCTTTTGGCGGAACGACAAACCGCTGGCGGCGCTTACGTATTACGCCACGCATCCTCAAAGCTATTACGGCCAGGGCGACGTGACTTCGGAGTTTGTCGGCATCGCGCGAGCCCAACGAGAAAAAGCGTTGCCCGGCGTTCCGCATATTCATTTCAATGGCGCCGGTGGGAATATCGCGGCGGGCAAATACAACAACGGCACGAAGCCGGTGCGGAAAATTCTGGCCGACCGCATGGCCACGGGCATGCGGTTGTCGTGGGAAGCGACCAAGAAAACACCCATCTCGGCCGCCGATGTCGAATGGCGCACGCGAGACGTGAAGCTTCCGCCGGCGCCGCACCTCCAGGAAAAATCGCTCCTGGAAATTCTGGAAAACCCCAAGTCAAACACCAAAACCTTGCTGGCGGCCGCGTCGAACTATATGTGGCTCAAGCGGGCCCATTCGGGGCGGGCGATTAGTTTGAGTTGCTTGAAACTGGGCGACGCCTATGTTCTGCACATGCCGGGCGAACTCTTTGTGGAATACCAACTTGCCGCGCAAGAGATGCGTCCTCAAGATTTTGTCGGCATGGCGGCCTACGGCGACTACGGCCCAGGCTACATCGGCACGACGATCGCCTACGGCCAAGGCGGGTACGAAACCAGCCAGCGCGCCTCGCGCGTGGCGCCGGAAGTAGAAGGTGTATTGACCAAGGCCATGCAAACGCTGCTCAAGTAGCCGTTGGCGGCGGTTTGTTTGGCCTCATTCAATCATCTCAAACAGTTCATGCGCCGCAGCTTGCATCCGACACACCGCCAGTTATCGTAGCTTGGTAGAGGTCGCCTCAGGTTTTGAACGTTTGCCCAACAGGTGTGAATCCATGCAGTACCGAGTGAAGAAACCGCGTTTGTCTTTTGTTGGCCTTTGGTCCGTGGCCATCGCTTCATGTTTCAGTGTTTCTTCTTTCTACGCTTGTTCGACATTTGCGAACGCCGCCGTGCGAAGTCGCCCCAACGTGCTGCTCGTAATGACCGACGATCAGGGTTATGGCGATGTCGGCATCCATGGCAACCCTCGCATTCGAACGCCGCACATCGACCGCTTCGCCAGCCAGGGAACGCAACTAACCCGGTTCTACTGTAGCCCCGTCTGCGCGCCGACCCGCGCCAGCTTGATGACCGGGCGCTACTATTACCGCACCGGAGTGGTCCACACCTCGCGCGGCGGGGCGAAGATGCATGGCGACGAACAGACGATTGCTGAAATCTTGGCGGATGCAGGATACGCCACCGGAATCTTCGGCAAGTGGCACCTCGGCGACACCTACCCCATGCGTCCGCAAGACCAAGGTTTCGCCGAGAGTTTGGTGCATCGGTCGGGCGGGATCGACCAAACGCCCGACAAACCCAACAGCTACTTCGATTCGCTGCTCTGGAAGAATGGCGTCCGATATACCGCCCGGGGTTATTGCACCGATGTTTTTACCGACGCCGCGATCGAATTCATCCGGAAGAACCGCTCGCGGCCGTTCTTCGCTTACTTGGCCACGAACGCGCCGCACACGCCGCTTCAGATCAGCGACGACTATTTCAAACCCCACCTCAAAGCCGGACTCAACGAAACAACGGCGCGAGTCTACGGCATGGTCGAGAATATCGATGATAATTTCGGTCGACTGTTGCGCGAACTCGATCGCCTTCAAATCCGCGACAACACGCTGGTGATCTTCCTGACCGACAACGGCCCCCAACAGCCGCGTTACAACGGCGGCTTGCGAGGCCGGAAGTCGTGGGTTTACGAGGGCGGAATTCACGTGCCCTGCTTCGTGCAATGGCCGAAGGAGTTGGCCGGCGGGGGCAAGCTCGGGCAGTTAGCGGCGCATATCGACCTACTCCCCACGATTCTCGACGCTTGCCAGGTGGAACTCCCCCAAGGCCTCTCGATCGATGGCGTCAGCCTGCTTGAGCAACTGCGCGGCCAAGGCGCCGCGGCTGATCGGCGATTGTTCTTCCAGTGCCATCGCGGTTTGCAGCCGCAGCGGTATCACAATGCCGCCGTCGTGACGCAACGCTACAAGCTGGTGATGAGTCCCGGCACGTTCGGGCGGGAAACACTCGCCGACAAGGCAGCCGTGTTTGAACTGTATGATCTCTCCACCGACGGCGGAGAAGAGCATCGCATCGACGACGCCAAGCCCAAAATCGCGGCGCAACTTCGAGACGCCTACGACCAGTGGTTCGACAGCGTCCAGTCGACTCGCGACTTCACGCCCGGCTGGATTCATATCGGCAATGCAGCCAGCCCGCAAACGCATTTGTGTCGGTATCAAGACGGCGCCTTTCGCGACGGCGTCGCGATCGGCTGGCCGGTGGTCGTCGAAACGGCCGGCGAGCACCAATGCAAAATCGATCGCGGAACATCTTCAGAGCCGGGAGCGATTTTTGTCTCGTGGCTTGGTCGGACGCACCGAATTCCTTCCAAAGATGGCGCCGCGACCATTCGGCTCGCGGCCGGAACCGGCATTCTTGATATCTGGTTCGCCGCCGACGGCCAAGAACGTGTTCGGCCCGGAAATAACATCACCGTCGGCGACGTGATCTTGCAATGAACCAGCCGCACAATCATTCAGGGCGTGAAAACTCCTGGAGTGCTTCGCGGTTGAGTTCGATGCCGTGTCCGGGGCGTTCGGGCGCCAGGGCGAAACCGTTCTCAAATTGCACGGGCTCTTGGGCGAGGCGGTTCCAAGCCAAGTCGGAGAATTCCATATAGACGCATTCCGGCAAACTGGCGGCCAAGTGAACGCCGATTTCCATGATGGTATTTCCTAGTCCGACCGGCACGCCAAAATCGCCGGCGAGATGCGCCGCCGCCCGAGACATACCGATAGCGCCGTGAACGTTCAACACGTCAACGCCGCCTGCCTCCAACAACCGCCGCTTGCCTCGAAAGCCGAGGTACTCGCCGGTGTTGATGCGAGTGAAGGGAAGTTCGTTGCAGAGTTGGGCGTAACCGGCGTAGTCTTGGCGGGTGATCGGGTCTTCGATCCAGAAGATGGGGAAACCTTCGTCGTGGTAGCGGCGAACGCGCAGCACCGCTTCCTTGACCGACCAGGCTTCGTTGGCGTCGACCATCAAATCAAGGTCTGGCCCCAGCACATCGTGAACGATGCGCAATCGCTGCAAATCCCATTCGATATCAGGATGCCCCACCTTGACCTTCACGGCGCGAAATCCCTGGCGTTTGAAATCGTGGAGCCGGGCGCGAAATTGGTCGTCGTCGAGATGGAAGTCGAGTGTGCTGCCGTAGGCGCGCGTTTTTCCGACGACGCCTCCCAGCAATCGGTACAGTGGCAACTCCAACGTTTTGCCCATTAGATCCCACATGGCGGTTTCGCAGGCCAGCGGCATGACTGCGGCGCCAACGTTCCCGCCGCGAGCACGCGTGATGCGCAGCGCCTCGCCAAACGGTTGCGTCTCTTTCAGCGCCGGCCAAGCTTGGTGTTCGAATTGCGCCCGCAACTGCGCCAGCGCCGGAATGGGGACGCCCTGTTGCAACTCGAAGCCGACGCCTGTTCGTCCGGTGGCGTCGGTCAACTCCAACACCGTGAGCCAGTGGTCTTCAAACCGTACTTGGGAATCGCCGATCGGCAGCGGCAACTTCAAATGCACGCGGTGGAGCGCGTAGTCGACGATATTATTCATGTGTTTTTTCAAGTTAGCGAAAGTATTCGATCGTGATCACGATTCCCAGCGACGTCATCGCCGCGCCCGCCAGGAAGGTCAGGCCCCATGCCAGTCGGTGCATGCGCAGCGGCGGCGGCAGCCGCGTGCGGTCGGTCCAGAGCATGGCGAAACACCATAGTCCACAGGAGGCTGCTCCGCTGATGATCGAGCCGAACGTCATGCGTTCGATGATATTTCCAGATACCGCCTCCGGCAACCAGATCATCACCATCCCGCCGAGAAAACAATAGGCGACAACGCCGCGGCGAATGAACGGAATTCGCCGAGGCGTGGTGAACCGGGGTGCGATCGCCAACAGGCTTTCGGCGAAGGTGTGTTGATAGACTTCAAACGCGCCGTACAGCGTGCCGATGAACGCCAGCAACACGCCGCCCCGATAGACCCAGCGAAGTTCGTGATGCCAACGCGAGAGAAACCGCTCCTGTTCGTTCAGTAGATCGTTGTTGGCCGGCACGACCTGTTCGGAATGCAGCACCAGCGCCGCCAGAACGGCGAACAGCAGCGTGACCACGATCACGAAAAAGAATGACGTGCAGATATCGATCAGCGCGGCGCGGGTCCAGATTCTTCCCCGCGCGACGGTTTGCCGGGCGGCGTCCGAATCGCCGCTGGTGGCGTCGTCCAACTCCTGGCGCGAGGCCGTCTGGCGACCGGCAAGGCCCCATTTTTTTTCTCGCAACATGCCGACGTAGCCGATGTAATCGTACGCCCCGCCGCCCACCGCACCCAAATAAATCGAGACTTCCAGCCAAGGACTACGGCTCTGAAACTCTGCGGCGTAGCGGGGGTTTTGCAACAGCCAATCGGGATAAACAGGCCGCCGCGGGAGAAACAAACCGCTGAGCAATTCGGCGAGTTGTGGCCCGATCACGATTACCGAAATCCCCACGCCCAAAACGATGGCGCCCAACACCACAATCGAAACGCGCTCCAAAACGACATAGCTCGACCCCAACGCCATCGTCAAACACATCACCAGCACCGCCGCCGCCCACACATTGACCCAAAACTCCATGTGCGCGTACGGCCCAACAGCCGAACCTTGCATGGCCATGCCCAGCACGCGGTGAACGAACCCGGCCAACATTTCGGGAATGGCGGAAAACGCCACCGGCATCAGAACAACCGCCGGCAACGCGATCAGCAACGGGAACCACATCGGCGGACCGGGCAACTTGGCCCACGCCACCAGCGGGTGCTCGCCGGTGAGCGTTATGTGGCGAGCCGCCGTGTAAACCTGAATCGCCTTGAACACGCCAGCATACAGGAAGCACCACAGCAGTCCATAGCCGAAAATCGCTCCGCTGCGTGCGGCATACACCAGTTCACCGCTGCCAATCGTGACCGAAGCGATGATCACTCCCGGCCCCACGTAGCGCGCCAAATACTTGAGGTTCGGCTGGCGCAGCGCCAGCGGCGGTTCGGGGTACAGCGAGGTATTCGAGTTCATGGCGACATTTTAGCGAATTGGCGGCGCGGTGGTTAGTTTCCGAGTTTGTTGATTCCAGCATCCGCCATATCAGCGACAACTTGCCTTATCAATTGCCAAGAATCGCGGTGGTAGTTCTGGGGCAATTCCAGTCGGGCGCCATCAACAAAACGAGCCAAGCTTTTGGATTTGCCTACGTAGATCGAATTGGCAATTCCGTTGTTGTGTACGAGGGCGTCGCGTGAAGCCTTGATTTCCGCGAGCCTCTGAATCTGATCCAGATTCGGACACCCCAAACCGGCGATTTCCTCAAGATAAGCGAACCATTTGTCAATACGTTTATACGAAAGCCTATGCACTTCTTTCTGAACGACCGCCGCGATGATCTCGCTCTTGTCTGCGGCATCCAGAACGTTCCGAAATTCAAGTTGATTTTCCGAAAGGGCGCCAGGATATTCCGTCAGCCAAATGCGGAGAAAATCGAACGCAAATTGCTCGAACAAAGACACGAAATGTTGAAAGGTGGCCGATGCCAAATAGCCGGTGACGTACTCTTGGGCTAATCCTGCCAATTCCGTTTCGTCCACGGTATTGCCAGTAGCCTGATTCCGGATTGTGCCCTTATGGCCTTGCCAAACCATTTGTTGCACGAGCCGCCATGCACCTTTCGTGTGGGCGTAGTAGTTGTGACTTGCGTCAAGCGACGAAAGGCAAGCGTTGCGGAGTAGCGTGATTTCGTCGATCAGTGTCATGCAGTGATCCGATGTCGGATTTAGGACGCGTTATCCAGGATTTTCTGGACGTTTTCGGCATCGGAGCCATGCCCAAGATTGACTACCGTCACGTACGGTTTTCCGTCGAATGACACCGCGTCTTCGTCCACCCAGTACGAGATATTATTGGCGTCGAGCAACTTGCGAACGCTGGCTATTTGCTGGACGGTCGCCATGATGTATGGTCCGGCGTTACCGTCGGTTGAGACGTACAACGGTTTTTTTGTGCTACGGTCGATCATCTGTTTTTCCGAAAGAGTGTGAAGTTCTGGCTACAGATCCTCGCGTTTATTATACCGCTCACGGTTGAAATGTCGCCTTTTCGTTTCACGGAGAAACGCCTTCGCATGCGTTACGATTGGCGTCAGGTTGATGTCCATGATGTCCACGTCCTAACATCCATTATTGGTAACCGTTCACTACTGCTTCCCGCAATGTGAATGCATTGAGAATAGCAAACACATCAAGAATGTCAATTTACGCCACCAGGGGCGTTGCGGCGAAATGTCCGACAATTCAGGCTCGTCTTTGCCGCTAACCGGGCTGTTCCCGTAGGCAGCGCACGATCAACGGAATGATGCGCCGCATGGCGCGCGCGCGATGGCTGATGGCCGACTTGACATGGTCGCCGAGTTGTCCGAAGGTGCGATGGTATTCGACCACTTCAAACAGCGGATCGTAACCAAAACCGGCGTCGCCGGCCGCCTCGAAGAGGATGCGTCCTCGGCAGTAAGCTTCTTCTTCTCCGCGAATTTCGCCGGCGGGGTCGGCCAAGGCGGCATGACAAACATAATGCGCCTTGCGTTTTTCCAGCGGCGTTTCGGCTAACTCCAGAATCAGTTGTGCGTTATTGGTTTGGTCGGTGGCGCCGGAACCCGCGTACCGCGCCGAAAAAACACCCGGCCGGCCATCGAGCGCGTCGACCGCAATCCCGCTATCTTCGGCCAGCACCCAGAGGCCCAAATGACGAGCTTGTTCAGACGCCTTCAGCCGGGCGTTTTCACCGAACGTATCGCCTGTCTCTTCCACTTCAATGGCCCGCGGGAAGGCGGCCAATGTTTCCACGGTCAGACCTTGCGGCTTCAGCAACTCCGCCATCTCGCGGCCTTTTTTTTGGTTGTGCGTGCCCAGCACGAGAAGATGCGGCCTGTTCATGTTGTCGTTCGCTATTGATGAAAGATTTTGGAGAAACCGGGGCGACCGCCCAACGCGTGTTCGACGACAATTATTCAACGAAAAGTGTTTCGCAACAAGCGCTCGCCCACAGGCGCGTTCGCTCCAACGGCGGCCATGGCCTTTCAGTGCAACGCCATCGGCTTGTCGGAATTCGCGAACGCCGAACCTGCTTGCCGTCCGACGGGCAATCGTGTTAGTCTGCCGAAGTGTTTGCAGACGCCTTCCCATGCGGCGGGTTGTCTATTCCCTTCATCGATTGTTTTAGCCGAGCCCCCACAATGACCAACCGTTTGGCGTCGGAAACGAGTCCTTATTTGTTGCAACACGCCGAGAATCCGGTCGATTGGCAACCTTGGGATGACGCGGCTTTGGCCGCCGCTCGTCAGGCCGACAAGCCCATTTTTCTCTCGATCGGCTACTCCGCCTGCCATTGGTGCCACGTGATGGAGCACGAGAGTTTTGAAAATGAGGCGTTGGCGGCGCGTTTGAACGAGGGTTTTGTGTGTATCAAGGTCGACCGGGAGGAGCGACCCGATCTTGATCAGCTCTACATGCAGTCGGTGCAAATGATCGCCGGGCGCGGCGGCTGGCCGATGTCGGTCTTCCTCACGCCAGATTTGGAGCCGTTCTTCGGCGGCACGTATTGGCCGCCGCACGCTTCTCGGGGAATGCCGGGTTTCGACCAAGTGTTGGAATCGGTGCTCGAAGCCTGGAACAATCGGCGCGAGCAGGTCGTGGAACAGGCCGGTCAAATTTCGGAGAGGCTGCGCAACATGGCCTCGCCGGCGGGGTCGGGAATGGGGTTGAACGCCGACCTATTCAACACCGCGACGGCCCAACTGGAGCGTGTGTTCGACTATTCCCATGGCGGCATCGGCGGCGCTCCCAAATTCCCCCAACCCATGACGATGCAGGTCTTGCTGCGGATTTGGCGTCGGCATCCTCGCCAGGGCGTTCTCGATATGGTCACGCTGACGCTCGACAAAATGGCCCAAGGCGGCATTTACGATCATCTAGGTGGCGGCTTCGCGCGGTATTCGGTCGACGAACGTTGGCTGGTCCCGCATTTTGAGAAGATGTTGTACGACAACGCCTTGCTGGCGGGCGCGTATCTCGATGCGTACGTGGTCACGAAACAAAAGCGTTATGCCGAAACAGTGCGGCACACGCTCGACTACGTGCTGCGCGATCTCACCGACCCCGCCGGCGGTTTTCATAGCACCGAAGATGCAGACAGCGAAGGCGAAGAAGGGCGGTTCTATGTCTGGACGCCCCAGCAAATCGAAGAGGTTCTGGGCGCCGAGCGTAGTGAACGATTCTGCTACGTCTACGATGTCACCGAAAGCGGGAACTTCGAAGGCCGGAACATACTGAATCTACCGAAAACCATCGAACAATGTGCGGCGCTGCGAGGCTGGAGCGAAAACGAACTCCGCCAGGAGTTGGAAAAAGATAGGACGCAGCTTTTGGAAGCGCGGAACCAGCGGGTGCATCCGGCCAAGGACGATAAAATCCTTGCCAGTTGGAACGGCCTGATGATTGAGTCGTTGGCTCGCGCGGCCGGTATTCTCGAGGAACCGCGTTACTTAACCGCCGCCGCGAAGGCATGCGAATTCCTGCTGGAAAACCTGCGCAACGACGACGGGCGTTTGCTGCACGTTTGGCGCGATGGCCGGGCAAAATATTTGGCATATCTCGACGACTACGCCAATGTGTTAAACGCCTTGCTCTCGCTCTACGAAGCCGACTTCCAGGAAAAATGGATCGATCAGGCCGTGCAACTGGCCGATGTGCTCTTAACGCGGTTTCGAGATCACGACGGCGGCGGCTTCTTTTATGTGGCCGACGATTCCCCCACGCCCATTGTGCGAACCAAGGAACTGCACGACAGCAGCACTCCCAGCGGCAACGCCATGGCGGCCATCGGCCTGATTCGGCTGGGCAAGTTGTGCGGCCGCGCCGACTATTTAACAGCCGCCTCCGAAACGCTCGACTGCGCCGCAGGCCTGTTGGAAAATTCGCCCACCGCGGCGGCGCAAATGCTGGCCGCGCTCGATATGCATCTGGGACCGGTCCATGAGATCGTGATCTTGGGCGATATCACACAGGACGACACGCGCGAGGTGGTGCGAAGTTTGCGGCGCAGCTACATACCGAACCGCGTGGTTGCTTGTCGGGCCGCGCCCGACGACCCCGCCGGCGGTCGGCATGTCGACCCGATCTTCATCGGCAAAACGATGGAAGGCCCGCCGCCGACGGTCTACCTCTGCGAGCATTTCGCCTGCCAGCCGCCCATACGCGGCAAAGCCGATGTTCTCAACCGCTGGAAGGCCATGTCGGCCTCCGCCCTGGTGGATTAAGCCACGGCCCGTTGCTACGTCGCATCGGCTGCGTCGCCGGCGGGATTCTTGGGTTCGGCTTGCGGAGGTTTGCCGCGCGGAGCGAAAATCAGCACCGTGACCGCCCCCAGAATGACCAACAGCAAGCTGCCAATAAACGGCGCAGAAACTTGAGCGAACGATTGATCTCGAAAAATCGACACAAACGTGCTGACAACCGGAGCGCCGCCGAAAATCAGCGGCATGACAAAAACCGGCTTCCCGCCCAATGAAAAGGAAAGAATCACGCCCAGCGCGCCAACCGCCCCGGCGGCGCCGGCGCCCAGCGACCAAAACGCCCCGTCCAGACTCCACGAACCGGGCTCAACGTATAGCCCTGAGCCCATCACGAAACTGGGCGCGATCACGGCCACCAAAAAGTAAGCCAACCCCACGCACACCAAGGGCCGCAGTCGGCTGCCGCCCATCTTGGCTTGGCCTTTATGCAACATGGCGCCGTACGACCCCCAACACACGGCAGTCAGAGCGATGCTCAAACTGATGTTCGTCAGTTGGTTAATGGTGAGGTCGCCGATGTCCACGCCCTGGGCGCCCGGCTTGAAAAACATCACGCCCGCGGCGCCGGCCGCCACGAAGGCCACGCCAAAAAAGAAAACCGGCCCCGCCTGACGAAACGTGCGCGACATCCACATCGTGACAAACGTATTGACCACCGGCGCGCCGCCGAACACCAACGGCATCACATAAACAGGACTGCCCTTCGATTTGAAAGCCAGCGTAATTCCCAACGCGCCCACGGCGCCGCACAGGCCGGCGATCAGAGCCCATGCCGCGCCCGACATGGTCCAGTTGCCTTTTTCTCCGCGCGTTTGCAACGCGGCCAACGGCGCCGCCACCGCGATGACGAAATACGCCAAGCCAACACAAATGAAAGGCCGCAAACTGCTGCCTCCCATCGCGTGCTGGCCTTCGTGCAAAATCGGGCCGTAAACGCCCCAACAACAGAGCGTCAGGAACGTGACGGGAAGAACCAGCATCAGAGTGCGCATAACGATCAAGGCTCATTGCAAGGGAGAATACACAAGGCGGCCGCCAGCCACATCTAAATCGTTGGCTGCCGCCGCGTCAAGGCCGCAACTCCTGACAACCGGTGGGGACAGTCGAACAAAGTAGGGCATTTTTTTTGGGCGTGGCATGGTATAATTAAAAGCAAGCGAAACGGATCGGTTCGCCCCTTGGAGCCAATGGTTTGTTTCCCTCCCCCCGGCTTGTTGCATGCGTCCAAGCTTCCCTCCCGCCACGCCGAGAAAAAACATGCAAAATCTCACTTGCCTGAAAATAGGTCCGCTAGGTGGCCTCCGTCGTTCGACGTTTCTGTTTGTTTATGCAGTAGCGGTATTCGGTTTTTCGGCACATGATTTTTCAAAAACGGCTTTGGCGGCTGTTCCCGAAATGGGCGCGAAAATCTACCGGAAACATTGCGCTTCGTGCCACGGAGCCGATGGTTGGGGCGCGCCCGATGTCAACGACAAACCGCTGCATGGCGATAAGCCGTTCGAGGAACTGGTGCAGGTGATCGAAGAGACGATGCCGGAGGAACATCCGGAATTGTGCGTCGGCCAGGATGCGAAAAAGGTCGCCCGGTACTTGTACGACCATTTTTACACAGCGGCGGCGCGGTCGAAACAGCAAGCCTCGCGCATACAACTTTCGCGGCTGACGGTGCGCCAGTATCGCAACGCCATCGCCGACCTGCTGGCGAGTTTTGGCGGCAGCGCCGCACTGAAAGATGAGAGAGGGTTGCGCGGCCAATATTTTGATTCGCGCGGCTTCCAACCCAAGCAGCGGCGCATCGACCGCATCGACCCCGAAGTGCGTTTCGATTTTGGCGAAGCCGCGCCGGCCGCCGAACAGTTCGACGCCAGTCGATTTTCCATTCGCTGGGAAGGTTCGGTGCTGGCGGAGGAAACCGGCGAATACGAATTCATCGTGCGCACCGAACACGCGGCGCGGCTGTGGGTCAACGATGAAAAGAAAATGCTGATCGACGCTTGGGTGAAATCGGGCGACGACAACGAATATCGCGGCTCGGTGTTTCTCTTGGGCGGGCGCGTGTATCCCCTGCGGTTGGAGTTCACCAAAGCCAAGCAAGGCGTTGATGATTCGAAGAAAGGCCAGAAGCCCAAGCCGGTGCGGGCGTCGATCGCGTTGGCCTGGAAACCGCCGCGAAAATCGGACGAAGTGATCCCGCGGCGAAATCTTCTGCCACGGCGAACGCCGCGTGTGTTCGCGCTCGCCACGCCCTTCCCCGCCGACGATGGCAGCAGCGGTTATGAGCGGGGAACTTCCGTTTCCAAGCGTTGGGATGAAGCCACCACCTACGGCGCCATCGAAGTGGCGAATTACGTGGTCGACCATTTGCAGGAACTCGCCGGATGTCGCGGAGAAACAACCGCCGACGAACCACGGCTGCGGGAATTCTGCCGCCGTTTCGCGGCGCGAGCGTTTGGTCGTCCGTTAGAGGAGCAGCAGCAACAATTTTTTGTCCAGCAACCGTTTGCCATGGCCGACGATCTTCCCACCGCCGTGAAAACAACGGTGTTGTTCGTGCTCAAGTCGCCCCGTTTTCTTTATCCCGGCATCGCTTCTGCTGGCGAAGAAAATGCCAATGGCGTCGTTGATAGCTATGCCGCCGCATCACGGCTTTCGTTCGGCCTCTGGGATTCATTGCCCGACGACACGTTGCTGGACGCCGCCGAACACGATGCACTGAAAACGCCGAAGCAAATCGCCCGGCAAGCCGAACGTATGCTGAAGGATCCTCGCGCCAAAAGCAAAATTCGATATTTTCTCCAGCATTGGCTGCAACTCGATGAGAAAGAAAAAATCGCCAAGGACGCATCGCTCTTCCCTAACTTCGACGACGCCCTGGCTTCTGATTTGCGCACCTCGTTAGACCTGTTTCTCGATGACGTCATCTGGAGCGACGCCTCCGATTACCGCGATCTCTTCCTGGCCGACTATCTGTACATGAACGAGCGATTGGCCACGTTTTACGGCGTCGACTTGCCGGCGGGCGCCGGCTTCCGCAAGGTTTCCTTCCAAAACGGCCAGCGTGCGGGCATCGTGACGCACCCTTATTTGTTGGCGACTTTTGCCTACCATAACTTGAGTTCGCCGATACATCGGGGCGTGTTTATCACCCGCCGCCTGTTGGGCCGCACGTTGAGTCCGCCGCCGCAGGCCACGGAATTCAAGGAGGGCGATTTTGAACCCCACATGACCACCCGCGAAAAAATCGCCCTGCTCACCCAGCCGGTGGCCTGCAACACCTGCCATAGCGTAATCAACCCGCTGGGTTTTAGCTTGGAGCATTACGACGCCGTCGGTCGATATCGAGAAAAAGAGCAGGCCAAGGCAATCGACGCCGCTTCGCCCTACACCACCGCCGCCGGCAGCGTTGTGCAACTCCAGGGAGCGGAAGGTTTGGCCCAGTTTATCGCCAACAGCGAACAGGCGCATGGGGCCTTTGTCGACCAACTGTTTCATCAGGCGGTCAAACAACCGATCAACGCCTTTGGGCCGGATGTCCGCCAAGACTTGATCCACGGTTTCAAAGCGTCTAATTTCAATATCCGCCGGCTGCTGGTCGAGATCATGAAAGCCTCCGTGTTGCACGTATCGGCCCCAAACTAAGTAACACCGTAACGAAAGAAGTATCATGTCGCTAAAAAACCGCAGAGAGTTCATCCGCGATTTAGGGCTTTCTTCCGCCGTGGCGCCGCTGTTGCTGGGTCTGCCGGGTTTGGCGAATGCGGCGGTGGCCGAAAAGCGGCGGCAACGGCTGATCATTATGTTCAGCCCCAACGGAGTGGTTCCCGGCGCCTTCTGGCCGGAGGAGGTCGGCGAGACATTTGAATTCAAGGAAATTCTGGCGCCGTTGCAGCCGTACAAAAATAGGACGCTGGTCTTGAACGGAGTTTCCGATCTTGTTCGCGGCGATGGCGATAGCCACATGCGCGGCATGAGTTGCCTGCTGACCGGAACGGAGCTGTTTCCGGGCAATATTCAGGGCGGCTCCCACACGCCGGCCGGTTGGGCCAGCGGAATTTCGATCGACCAGGAACTGAAAAACTTTTTCCAAGGCCGCCCCGAAACGCAAACTCGTTTCGGCTCGCTCGAATTTGGCGTCTCGGTGCCCGACCGCGCCGACCCCTGGACCCGCATGGTGTACGCCGGGGCGAATAAGCCGGTGGCCCCGATCGACGATCCTTACCAGATGTTTGAAAAGCTGTACGGCCGCATGCAAGACCAAAAAATGCTCTCCAGCATTTTAGACCGCGTGCGGGAAGATTTACGCAAGGTGCGCGAGGTGGTCGGCCGGGAAGACAAACGCCTGCTCGAGGAGCATGAAACGTTCGTCCGGCAGATGGAGAAGGAATTGAAGGCCGACAAACAGCAGGCGGCATCGGTCGCGTCGCCGGAGTTGGCGGCGGGCGTCAAGAACAGCAACGACAACATGCCCCGCACCAGCAAAATGCAAATTGATTTACTCGTCAACAGCATGGCCAACGATATGGCCCGGCTGGCCACGCTGCAATATACGAAGTCGGTCGGCCAAGCGAGAATGACTTGGCTCGATATCGCCGATGGCCACCATTCGTTATCGCATAAACCCGATAGCGAAACGGAGTCGCAGGAAAAATTGATCAAAATCAACAAGTGGTTCTGCGAGCAGTTGCTTTATCTTGTGGAGAAACTCGACAAAACTCCCGAACCAAACGGAACCGGCTCGCTGCTCGACAACACGCTCGTCGTCTGGACAAACGAACTCGGCAAGGGCAACTCGCACACCTTGCACGATATTCCGTTCGTGTTGGTCGGCAACGGGTTGGATTTCAAAATGGGGCGTTCGCTCCGCTACCGCCACACCGAACACAACCGTTTATTACTGGCCTTCGCCCACGGCATGGGACACCACCTGGAAACGTTTGGAAACCCCAACTTCTGCCGTGACGGCGTCTTGAACGATTTGACCTAGGGAGCGTTCAAGAAAAAATTGTCTTAGAACCGTTCGAGAAATAATTGTCTGATTTGCACGGGAAGAAGAAATTTATCAATAGTTATTTTTCATTAGTCATTTGTCATTGCAGAAAGAGAAACAAAGATGCGAGCAAA
>QIKY01000369.1 GCA_003233175.1 Planctomycetaceae bacterium
CTGCGTTTCCCGTCTTCGTAACCATATATTGGTTATTCGCCGTGGGATAGATTGCGGTCGTAAATTCCCGCGCCTCCGTGAACGGTTACAAAAAATCTTGCTGCGAAAACTTTAGTTTACGTTTGTGCAAATGTGGTTGCGCCGCCGCCTAATGGCCGCCAAGCTGGCTCAATGCTCTCGCCGGCATTGCGACCAAATCATCCAGGTGGTGGGTGCGGTGAACAAGGCCACCACCGCCAGATAACCAGCCGCCGCGCCAACGGGCCCCCAGGGAGCGCCCAACGACCAAACCAATCCGCCGGAAAGTAAACTCGAAACAACGCCCACCACCAAAAACGGCTCCCGCTTGTGCGCCCGTACATACATCGACTGGCAATGGGGAACGTGGTAGGCGAATGTCGCTAGAAACAGCAAACCGGCCGACGTCGGATCAAGCAGCCGGTTGGCCAACGAACTGCCGGCCAGCGTCAACGCCAGTATGCCCGCCCAAGCGGCCGAATTGGCCAACGCGATCATGCCCAGCGAGATCAAAGTGAGTCGTTTGAAGATCCGATCGAGTTCCGCGAAATCGCCCACGGCAATCAACATGCCGAACTTGGGAACGCGGGTTTGCACCCACGCCAACGTGGCCATTTGCAGCGTCGAGACGAGGGTCCAGGTCATGCCCATGCGGCCGTTGACCTCCAGTCCATGGTAGATGTACATCACGGGCACCATCATATTCATGGCGAAGAAGGCCACCGAGCTACTGACCGAGAGCCGCCATTGCATCGGCAGGAGGTCGGTCTTCCAATGGATCACGGGCCCCAAATGTTTGACCAACAACGACTGCCAAAAACGTCGGTATCGAACGCCTAGAAAATAAAGTTCGCACACCACGCGGGCGGTCGTTGCGGCGGCCGGCGCCCACAGCCCCCAGCCGAGCAGAATCGTGGCCCAGACAGCCAGATTCGCACAGATGGCCTGCGCCAGCCGAAACTTATTGAGCTCCAACACCTGATTGCAGCCCTCCAGCACGGCGTTCAAGGGGAGTAGGCAGAGCAACACGCCGGTGGCCAACACCAAAGCGGCCCAGGGCGCCTGCCAATCGAAGGCCGCTGCTTCTCCCAGCGAAAGAAAAAGCCCGCCGCCGGCCCCCACGAAAACAACAAACAACAAACTCGCCGCTCCATACCAACGAATTACAAAACGGCCCAAACTGGCCAAACGCGATAGGGCGGCGGCGTCGCCGACGATGGCGCCCTGATTGTCTAGCCGCAGATTCACCCATTCGTGGCTGGCGACGTTCACAATAACAATGCTAAAACCCAGCTCAAAGAACGACTGGAGCGCCATCAAGGTGGCGAACGCGTAGAAGACGCCTTGCGTTTGGGCCGTGAGAAAAGTCGCGATCAGCGCCATCGTGACGGCGCCGCCGCTCAATTGCCAAAACCGCAACAACAATGCGAAAAAGACGGCCCGGTCGACTTCCAAGCGGTTGATCATCCGCCGCGGCCAACTGCGAGCGGCGGCGGGCGCGTCGCTCGCGCCAGAGGTAGATCGGTTTTCGGGGTCCATGAATGTCATACGGCCAAAAACGCAAGGTTACGCACTATCTTTACCGGCCACGGGTTTTGAACGGTCGGGTAGCTTGCTATCACAATTTCCCGAGTTGCGGACGGAAGTCCAGCCATTGTTGGGCGGTTTCCGGGCGGACATTTCGGCCGCGGGAACATAGCTCGGCCAACGGCCGCGACCGAAAAAACATTTTTGCCACAGAGCACACCGAGGACACCGAGAAGAGGAATGCGGAACTGCATCGACAGACGACAGCATCTGATGCATCACACTCTGAGTGCTCTGTGGCCTCTGTGGCAAATTCAATGCATAATTTCTTCATCTGAGACGAATAGCTCGCCGGCGTTTCAAAACGTTTCCCTTCTTCGCAACTGTTTAAGGGCATTCGCTGTCGGCAAGATTGTTGTCGCAACTTCCCGCGCTGCCGTACACGGGACCTTCCGAAGTCTACCGTTATACGCCATGACGCCAACGCCACAAACTCCCAAACCGATCAAGACGCTCTCCCAAGATGCATTCGCAAGTCATGAAAATGAAACAGGTTAAGGATCGACATTCAATTTTTCCGTTGGTAAGATAATCTCTGGCGGTCGCGATCGATCCATCCGGAGTCTGTGTGCCGAAAATAAAAGCCCGGCATTTTGAAAATGCCGGTTTTTTTTCGCGCAGTAGCCGTTAACCGCCCCCCGTTGCAGCGCTGGAACAAGGATGGCCAGCACCGACTAGGAGGTTCGCGGCCGCGAAAGTAGAATGGATAGAGAGCGGAATGGTTTCCCGGAAGTAATGAAGTTGGCGTCCCCCCGTTGATCGGTGTTGCAGTTCACGTATGTCAGAACAAAAAAAATCTTGGCAAACGGGCTTGGAGTACGCCGCCCTTTCCGACATAGGAATGCGGCGCTCCAATAACCAAGATTCCTTTGCAATATCTCTGGCGCGCGATGAAACAGGCTTTCAGAATCGGGGCCATCTGTTTCTGGTTGCCGATGGCATGGGGGCGCATGCAGCGGGTGAACTGGCCAGCAAAATTGCCGCCGAACGGGTGCCGCATCTTTACCGAAAATACCGCGAAGGTTCAGCGCCAGACGCCTTGAATAAGGCCATCCGAGACGCAAATGAGGAAATGAATCGTCGTGGGCAGGCCAACTCTGATTTCCACAACATGGGAACGACCTGCTGCACATTGGCCATTTTGCCGCAGGGCGCCGTGGTTACGAACCTGGGCGATAGCCGAATTTATCGACTTCGCGGCGGCAAGCTGGAGCAACTCACCTTCGACCACAGCCTTGTTTGGGAAATGCGCGCCGCGGGGCAACTTCCTCCCGACGGCGAAATCAAAATCCGGGGCCTGAAGAATGTGATCACGCGGTCGATGGGCCCCAGCCTCGAGATTGACATCGATTTTGAAGGCCCCTACGAAACGCGGAAAGGCGATGTTTTTCTGCTTTGCAGCGATGGCCTCACCGGCCCGGTTCCCGATACCGACCTAGCCCCCATCTTGGCGCATTTGGCGCCGGAAAACGCGGCCCAACTGTTGCTCGACCTGGCAAACCTGCGAGGCGGGCCCGACAACATCACGGCGATTGTCGTGAGAGTGGCGGGCCCTGAGGCCATCACGCAGCACGCGGCAAGTTCGGAGCGGCTGATCTACGGCGGGCGGGTGTCGTCGCGCACGGTGCATCCGATGTTGTACGTGGTGCTCGGCGTCTGTTTTGTCGTCGCTTTGGGCATGTACTTCAGCATCGGTTGGCTGCCCAGTCTGATTGCCTCCTTGGGGGGCCTGCTTTCGCTGGCGGCCATTTTTTGGCAGATCTACGGCGGCGCGGGAAAGTCGTTCACGCCGCAATATCGAATGGGAAAAGGGCCCTACTCTCAAACGCCTTGCAAAATATCGCCCGACTTCCTTTCGCATCTGACCAACACCGTCAAACAATTGCGCGCTGCTGCGGCCGACGACGAAAAGTGGGATATCAACTGGGCCCTGTTCGCCGCCTTGGAAAAAAAAGCCGCGGCGGTCGGCACTCCGGAAGAAAATCTTCGCGCGCAAGGCGCCATGATTTCCTTCCTCATGAAGGAGCTGCGCGCCCAACGCGAGCAGAACAACAACGACTCCTTGATCGACCTACTCTAATACGTTCGTGAAGTGGACGCCCTGTTGCGCCAGCGACAGATGAAAGTGGGAAACAGATGAGCAATATGATATCGCCCCGTTCGACCGCCGACAGTCGCGCGACCGTGCCGGAGCAAGCTCACGCCGCATCCCACGCCGGCCGTCTGTTTTCGCTCGACGCCTATCGGGGATTGATTATGATCTCGCTGGCGTTCGGTGGGTTCGGCCTTGCCGCCACCGCGCGCGGCATGCTGGAGGAGAATCCAAACGATAGCTTTTGGACGCAAATCCAGCATCAGTTCAGCCACGCCGAGTGGGTGGGCTGGGGCTATTGGGATATGATTCAACCATCGTTTATGTTTATGGTGGGTGTTTCCATGGCGTATTCGTACTCGAAACGCGCCGCCAGGGGCGACTCCTATTTGCGCATGTTGGGCCACGCCGCCACGCGGTCGCTGGTGCTTATTCTGCTGGGCGTGTTTTTGAGTTCGAGTTGGTCGTCGTCGACCAACTGGTCGTTCATGAACGTGCTCTCGCAAATCGGCCTGGGATATCTGTTCTTGTTTCTCGTGCTCGATCGAGGTTGGATCGCGCAGATGGCCGTCGCGGCCGCCGTGCTGGGGGGAACCTGGGCCATGTACACGTACTACGACGCGCCGACGATCGACCTAACCACCGGCGACGATTCGGTGGGCGTCTCGGCGGAGTGGGCGCAAAAAGAACTGGCCTTGGTCGGCCCCGCCTGGCAAAAAAACGCTAACGTTGGCCAGGCGATCGACGTCGTCGTACTCAATTGGTTTCCTCGCGAAACGCCCTTCGAATACAACAAGGGCGGCTACCAGACGATCAACTTCCTGCCCTCGTTGGCCACGATGATTTTTGGCCTGCTGTGCGGAGAGTTGCTTCGTAGCGAATTCGGCTCTTGGAGCAAACTCTCGCTCCTGATTATCGGCGGCGGCGTGGGTGTCGCCGCCGGATACGCACTCGACTTTTACGACCTCTGCCCGTTAGTCAAACGTATCTGGACGCCCTCCTGGGCGCTGTTTTCGAGCGGCATCTGTTGTTGGATTTTGGCCGCGTTCTATTTGCTGTTCGACATTGCCCGACTACGTTTTTTGGCCTATCCGCTGGTGGTGGTGGGAGTCAATTCCCTCGTGATGTATTTCATGGGGCAATTGCTCAGACCCTGGGCGACAAAAACGCTGCAAACCCATTTCGGCGGCCCGAGCGAGCGGGTTTTCGGAACCGGCCTGTTCGACTTATTCGGCCCCGCCTACGAACCGATGACCCATGCGATTATGGTCGGCCTCTTCTTTTGGCTGATCTGCCTCTGGATGTACCGCCAAAAACTTTTCGTTCGCATTTAGGGTTGGAGTCTGTTGTTTATAGGCTCTTCCGAATTTTAGTGGCTGATTCCAGTTCGATTCGCTTGGGTGACGCGTGTTGATGAGACCGGAGCGACGCCGCACAAGCTCGACAAAAGGGGCTCGCGGGAGCCCCGTTTCAAAAGAAAACTGAAATTACAGCCTCCCCAGCCTTTTTGTAGATGCCCCGTTGGCGTCGTACGATCTTGTTTTTATGTCCCACAAAGTTTGGGTGAGTCCCCGCGTCTTCGCCGTCACGTCGGTCCTGCGCCTGCACTTGAGCGCCGGTGTGATGGCGAAGGCGACAGGGGCGTCCCCCTTTGCCGAGCCCGAACAGAGGTGGGCATGAGGCGCCCACATTCCGGATCCGACCTACTAAAATTCCTGAAGAACCCTCTTTGGCGAAGCTAAACATGCTGAAGCATGAACTCCAACGGTGAGGCACGCTTCTCCGCCACTCGCAGGACGCAACATCGGTCACGCGGTTGCCACCGCTTCGCCTTCGGCGGCGGTGAGGTTGCGAAAGAGTTCGCTGAGACGCGCCGTCAGGGGGCCCGGCTTTCCCGCCATGTCGCCGCCGCCGATGGGGCGTCCGTCCACTTCCGCCACGGCGGCCAGTTCGCCCATGGTGCCGGTGCAAAATATTTCGTCGGCCCGGTAAATTTCCGTCAGTGAGAGGTCGGCAATGCGGTGCGGAATACCAGCCGTTTGGCAAAGCTCCAACACCACGGCGCGGGTGATGCCTTCCGGACAGGCCGCCGTATGCGGCGTGGCCACTTCGCCCGACGAAACAACAAACAGATGCGTGGCGTTCGTTTCGGCGACGAAGCCGCGTGCGTCGAGCATGAGGGCGTCGTCCACTCCGGCGACGTTGGCCTGGATTTTGGCCAAAATGGAATTCAGCAAATTGTTGTGGTGGATGTTGGGGTCTAGCACATCGGGCGTTGGCCGACGGATGGAAGTGGTGAGCAAACGCAGGCCGGTTTTGTCGTACACCGGCGGCTTGTATTCCGCCAGCACGATCAGCGTGGGCCCCGCTTGGTTCAGGCGGGGGTCCATCCCGCTGGTGATTTTCACACCGCGGGTGAGCGTCAGTCGGATATGCACTTCGTCGGTCATGTTGTTGGCGGAAAGCGTTTTTTTGATCTCCTCGATGATCTGTTCGTGTGTGGGTATTTCGACAAAGGCCAACGCCAAGGCGGAGCTGCGCAGTCGATCAAGGTGTGCGTGCAGGCGAAAAATGCGTCCGTTATACAATCGCAGGCCCTCCCAAACGGCGTCGCCGCCCTGCACCACAGAATCGAACGGACTGACGCCCGCTTCATCGCGATGCTTCAGCAGGCCGTTGATATTCACTAACAGGTCGCGATTTCGCGCGTCAAATTTCTGGAGCATGAAGCCGCCATTCTAAGAGTGTTTTCGCCAGGGCCCGGCGCCGCACGATGGAGTTTTGGCTCCGTTGAGTTTACAATCATTTGGCGACCGATACACTAGACTTCCTTGAGTGGAACGTTGCATTTTTCAAAACAGGAGCCGCGTGAAATGAAGTTCGGAATGAATCTGCTGTTGTGGTCGGGCGAATTGAGCGACGACCTCATGCCCGTCTTGAAAAGTTTGAAAGACATGGGATACGACGGCATCGAACTTCCGATCTTCAATACCGATTTGGACTACGCCGCCTGGGGCCGCCGTTTCGACGATCTGGGCTTGGAGCGCACGGCGGTAACGGTGCGAACCGAGGAAGATAACCCGATCAGCCCCGACGCCGCCGTTCGCGCCAAGGGCGTGGAAGGGACGAAAAAAGCGCTCGACTGTTGCCAGGCGGTCGGCGCGCAAACGTTGGTCGGGCCGTACCATTCGGCGTTGGGCTTGTTTTCCGGCGCCGGTCCCACCGACGACGAATGGAAATGGGGCGTCGAGAGCATGCGGCAGGTGGCCGAACACGCGGGCGATGTCGACGTCATGCTGGGCGTGGAGTGCCTCAACCGTTTTGAATGTTACTTGCTCAACACGCACGCCGATTCCGCCCGTTTCGCCCGAGAGGTCGACCACTCCCATTGCCGCATGATGTACGACACGTTCCACTCCAACATCGAGGAAAAGAGCATTAGCGAGGCGATCAAGGCCTGCTCCGACGTGCTCTGCCATGTGCATATTTCCGAGAACGACCGCAGCACGCCCGGCGCCGGCAACGTGCGTTGGCAGGAGAATTTCGACGCCCTCAAACAGGTGGGCTACGACGGTTGGATGATGATCGAGGCATTTGGCCTAGCCCTGCCCGAACTGGCCGCAGCCACCAAAATATGGCGGCGGATGTTTGAAAGCGAAGAGCAACTGGCCAGCGACGGCTTGGCGTTCATGAAGGCCGAAGTCGGCAAGCGTTGGTAGTGAGCTCGCTTGTAGTGAGGCGGTCGGCCCGCGTATAGTACGCGTATGAGTGCTCGTGAAAACGCAAAACCGCCGTCGATGCCGGGCAATATAAATGCGCTGGGCGAAAGCGCTGCCGCCGCCGAAGCGTTACCGTCGGACGTCTCGGATGATGGCCTCTCGCTGGAAGCGTTGAGCCGCACCTATGCGCGAATGATGGGGCGCGCCACCGATCCCTTCGCCCCAGCGCCGGAGCAAGGCGCCTTGTCCGATCAAGCCGTTCGCGACACGCAAAACGACAGCGAAACTGGTGGCGAAACTGATGCTCCCAGTAATGGCGAGTCTGCTTCTGCTGAAAAAGATCTTGAAGATGAATCGGCTGACGACATCCCGGCCGACGACGCCTGCGAAATTACGCCCGCCAGTATTTTGGAAGCCATGTTGTTTGTCGGCCATCCTGATAACGAACCGCTGACCAGCCGCGAAGTGGCCGCCTTGATGCGGGGAGTCAGTCCTCGTGAAATTGACGAACTGGTTCGCGAACTGAACCGCGGCTATGCCGAAGACGAAAGTGTTTATCAGATCGTTTCGGCGGGCGCGGGGTATCGACTGGAGTTGCGCGAAGCCTATGGCGGCTTGCGCGATAAGTTTTATGGTCGCATTCGCGAAGCCCGGCTGACGCAGGCGGCTATCGATATTTTAGCGATCGTGGCCTACAACCAGCCGATTTCCCGACGCCAGGTCGATCAAATTCGAGAGCAGCCCAGCGGCGGCATTTTATCGACGCTTGTGCGCCGCAAACTGCTGCGGCTGGAGCGCACGGCCGACCAACCCAAGGAGGCGATCTACCACACGGCGGAGCGTTTTCTCGATCTGTTCGGCTTGGAGAGCATCAAGGAATTGCCCCGCAGCCAAGAGTTAGACAGTTTCGAATAAAGCAGATGGGTGCGGCAGCCCACTTTGCCGCCCACCGTTGGAGTTCACGCTTGAGCGTGTTTTTCTCGGAAGCACGCTAAAGCGTGAACTCCAACGGCGCTAAAAAGTGCGTTCCTACACCTCTAACAGGAACGCCCGCCGGCGGCTTCGGCGGCGGGTTGGGGCGTGAGCGGCGGCAGCGATTCCTCCAACACGCCCTTACTCTTCCGCCACACGATCAGGCCTTCGATCACCATCCACACTTGCAGGCCGATAATCACGACGCCGAACCCCAGCAACAGGTAGTTGGGTTCATCGCGGAACAGCCAGCCGCCTGGGTGAAACATTTGCCAGAACAACGCCAACAACGGCAGGGTGAGCATGAGCAGCATCGGCAGCAACACGAACAACACCGGCTTGCTCCGCCGCCAGAGGTAAAACACCGTGACCATCAGCGCGAGTCCGGCCAACAACTGATTCGTAGCGCCGAACAAGGGCCAGAGAATCGCGCCGCCCGCTCCCAGTTCGCCTTCGGAGTCGGGCATCATGGCAACGAAAAAACCGCAGCCGACCGCCAAGCCGGTGGCTGCGTATTTATTGGTTAAGAACCGAAGCCGAAACGTCGAGGCAAGCTCCTGCACAACATACCGTTGCAACCGCGTGGCGGTATCGAGCGTGGTGGCGGCAAAGCAGGCTACGAGCGTCGCGATAATACCCACCGCCAGCGCCAACGGCATTCCCAGAGCCGTGAGAAAATTGGCGCCGCCTTCCACGAAAGCGCCCACGGTTTGCGCCAGTTTGAAGTTTTTCCAATCGCCTTGGGCGCTGTAGCGCGTGGTCCAGGCTTCGCGACCGGTGAGCATTTCTCCGTCGGCGGTAAGTGCGGGCGCGTAAACACCGGCGGCGTTCTTCTCGAATTTGCCCATGCCGACGCCCGCCGTGCAGGCCAATATCACCAATACCGCCAAAGCGCCTTCCAGCAACATCGAACCGTAGGCCACATACTGGGCATCTTGCTCATTGGCAATCTGTTTGCTGGTGGTGCCGCTGCTCACCAAGCAATGGAAACCGCTGCACGCGCCACAGGCAATCGTGATGAACAAGAAGGGAAAAATCGGCGGCGTGTTGGCGGGCAACTCTTGAATCATGGCCGGCGTGCTTTCGGTCAGGCTGGCTCTTCCCGTGAGGCCCGCCACGCCCAACCCCGCCACCAGCAGCACCAAGGCGACCATCAACTGATGGCTGTTGACGAAATCTCGCGGCTGCAACAAAACCCACACCGGCAGCACGGAGGCGATAAAACAGTACGCCATCAGCACGACCGTCCAGCCGACAATAGGGTTATTCAACTGGCGCAGCGCCCAGACGTCGGGCCAGATGTCGGTCGGCCAGGCGATCGGCAAAAAATACACGCCGATGATCACCGCCGCGTAGAGTATGAACAGCGCCAGAATCGAGGGCAGCAACAAACCGCCGCCGCCGCGAAACACCCAAAAACCGACGACCACCGCCACCGGCATCGCCATCCAGACCGAAAGCACTGATTCGGGATAGATATTAAAAATGATTGCGATCACCAAACCAAAAATCGCCAGCACAATCGTCAGGGCGAAAAACAGAATCAGCAAAAACAGCACGCGCGCACGCGGCGAGATCAGCCTTCCCGCGACTTCGCCCACGGTTTGCCCGCGATTGCGCAGCGAGACAACCAAGGCGCCAAAATCGTGTACGGCGCCGATAAAAATCGAGCCCAGAATCACCCACAACAGCGCCGGCAGCCAGCCCCAAAACACGGCAATCGCGGGGCCGACAATCGGCCCCGTGCCCGCGATGCTGGTGAAGTGGTGCCCGAAGATGACTTCCTTGCGGGTGGGCACGAAATCGCAATCGTCGCGCAGTTCTTCGCTCGGAACCACGGCGTTGGCGTCGAGCGCGAAAATCTTGCGGGCGAGCCAGCGTCCATAGGTATGGTAGGCCACGATGAAGCCCACGAATGAGCCCAAGGCAACGAGAAGCGTAGTCATCTTTTTTCTGCTTTTTTGAGGATGCATCCGCCAAAGCGGCGAAACGTCTATCATATCAATCCGGCCAGCCGGCGAAAAGTTGCCGCGCCGTTGGAGTTCCTGCTTTAGCATGTTTTGAGGAGTGTCGAAGAAGAGAGCACGCTAAAGCGTACACTCCAACGGTGGTGCTTCCGCCGGCCGTTTCCTCTGGTTCGCGTAAACCGGTAGAATAGTCCGTTGGCTGAAACAACCACACCCTACGAAAATCTCCAGCCCCATAACCCAAAACCCTCCCATTCACAATGCAAGAACGCCCGTTGCGAACTTCGGTGATCGGCAGCTACCCGTTTCCGGCATGGCTGGAGCACGCCAGCGGGCATCTGGACCAATTCGGCCAGGACGACATTCGCGAAATGCAAGACGACGCCGTTATCGCCGCCGTGCATGATCAAACAGCCGCCGGTTTGGATGTTATTACCGATGGCGAACAGACGCGGTTCGATTTCAATTTGTCGTTCTATGGATTTCTCGACGGCATCGATTTGGAAGCGGAATCGCCGCGTCGTTGGGGTCCGCCGGCGCACGACCAGCGCGGCAAACACGCCATCACCGGAGAGTTGGCGGCGCCGCGCGGCTTGGGCGCAGTGGAGGAGTTTACGCGACTGCAGCGCATCGCGCCGGCGAAGCAGGCATTGAAGGCCAGCATTCCGGGGCCGTTCACGCTCAGCGGGCGGCTGATTCCCAACGCCCAATATCCCGACCGGCTGGCGATCACCGAAGCTCTGCTCCCGCTGGTTCGCCAAGAGGTGGAAGGCTTGGTCGCCGCTGGCTGCCGGGAAATTTGCGTCGACGAGCCCTCAATGAGTTGTTACGCCCATAAGTCGGACACCAAACAGTTTGTCGACATTTTTAATCGCACCATAGAGCCGATCATCGGCAAGTGCCGGGTCGATATGCATATGTGCTTCGGCAATTTCAAGGGACGCAGCGTCGGCGCCCGCCGTCCGGAATGTATGTTCCCCGATTTTCTCGACATGCAGGTCGATGAAATGCATCTGGAAATGGCCACGCTCAACTATCGTTCGTTGCACTTGATTGAACAGGTTGCGAGGAAGATGGATGTGGCGGTCGGCGTGATAGACGTGAAAAGCTATTACCTCGAAACGCCCGACGAAATCGCCGATGTGGTCCGCGCCTGCTTGCAGTATGTTCCGCCGGAGCGGTTGGTGTTGGCGCCCGATTGCGGACTGAGCCAAACGGCGCGTTGGGCGGCGCGGAAAAAACTGCACAACATGGTGGCCGGCGTGAACATCGTGCGCGAGGAACTGGGTTTGTGATCGAACCGCATCAGAAAAACGAAGCCCTGCTGCACGATATTCAAACGGCCGATCCTGGTGAAGGCTATAACCTCTGGTGGTTGGGCCAAAGCGGCTTTCTTATTAAATCGTCCGCCGGCATGGTGTTGCTCGACCCTTACCTTTCAGACTCCCTCACCCGCAAATACGCCGCCACCGAGAAACCGCATGAACGCATGACATCGCAGGCGATTTCGCCAGACCAGTTGACTGGAATCTGCGCCGTCACGAGCAGCCATAATCACACCGACCATCTCGACGCCGAAACCTTGCTGCCGCTGATGCAAGCCAACCCAGCCATGCGTTTGGTCGCGCCGGAAGCGAATCGTGCATTCATCGCCCAGCGCCTCAACTGCCCGCTCGATTGGCCGCTGGGAGTCAACGACGATTCAAGCGTGTCGGTCGGCGGCTTCACCTTCCAGGGCATCGCGGCGGCGCACGATACGCTCGACCGCGACGAACACGGCAACTGCCGCTACCTGGGGTATGTCGTCTCGTTCAACGGATTCAGTATTTATCACAGCGGCGATACGCTCTGGCACGACGCCCTGCTCGCGCAACTGGCGCCGTATTCCATCGACATAGCGCTGTTGCCGATCAACGGCAAGCTGCCGCTGCGGCGCGTGGCGGGGAATTTATGGGGCCAAGAGGCGGCGGCGTTGGCGAAGGAAATCGGCGCGAAAATGGTGGTTCCCTGCCACTACGATATGTTCCGCTTCAACACGGAATCGCCACGGGCGTTCGTGGAGAAATGCACCTTGCTCCAGCAACCGCACCGCGTTTTACAATGTGGCGAACGATTCGACCGTAAACCGTGCTGCTAACAACAGCCGAAAGGGAATTTGCGGGCGCCAAGCGGTCATTCTGGAATTCAGTTAAAAAAGTCGCCCATCCAGGCGAAAAACCGTGCGAACGCGCCCGGGCGAAGCTCCGGCTTGGCGGCTCGCAATCGGTCGCTGTAGGTTTGAAGGTTTTCGCCCGTTTCCTCCCACACGCATTCCCTTTGGCGAACATGTTTTTCACATTCGGTGCAGAACGTTTTGTCGGACAGATAAAACCACGGGTTGGTGAGGTACGTTTGGATGATTTCCTCGGGCATTCCGGTAACGCCGCCGCATTTCTGGTGACGATACCAACGCGGGGCCTGCTCGAATTCAGACGACCCTTCACGCTCCTCAACGGGCAGCGTGGCGTAGTCGGTCTGCTCTCCGTCGTCTTGCAATTTCAGATGCTGTTGCGCATGGCGATCATATTCCGAACGTGGGATATACTCGTGGCAAAACTGGCATCTTACTTGCTCGACTTCCCGTTGCGCCGGCCGCGCAGCCGGCACGGCCAGCGGCGCTCCGCAAGCGGGACATTTGACGCGTTTGCCAGCCAGACGCTCTTGCGCCGCGAAACGGCTTCCGCATTGGCACTCAATTTCTATTGTCATTTATTATCTTCACTGCTGCTTCGGCAATCGCATCAAGGCGCCGCCCTCGATAATAATGACTTCCTGATTCGCCGGCAGTTGTTCGAACACCTGAATATCTCCCGCGGGCCAGCGAATGCTAAGACGCGCGACTGAGTCTGCGGTTCCGAGTCCGAACACGAGTTGCCGCTGGTTACTGACCAGATACCCATCGCCGCCGACGAGTTGTTGCATCGATTGGCGGCCCCCGGCTTCGAGAGTGACCGTGGCGCCGATGGCGTCTCGATTGCTCCGCACGCCGCGCAGTTGCACCGCGAAGAAGTTTCCGGTGTTTGGCGTGGTGTTGGTCAGCAGCGCGGCGGGTTCATCCAGATGAGTAATGCAAACATCTTCACGGCCATCTCGGTTCCAATCCAATTTCGCCACGGCCCGGCCGAAATGCAGGTTTTGGAAATAAGGGCCCAGCCCCTCCGGCTTCAGTTCCACGAAATGTCCGCCGCCGGTGTTTTTTGAATATTGAGGCGGCATTCGGTCAGGGTTGCCGTGGGCGAAGGTGAGATCAATATGGCCGTTGGCGACGATGAGGTCGGGCCAGCCGTCGAGTTCGCCATCAATAAATTGCGAGCCGAAACCGAGCATGCTGAATCCTGAATCTCGCAGGTTGGCTTTGCGCGTGGCGTCGGTGAAATCGTGCTCGGGGGTTTGCAAATAGAGCACATTCGACTCCCCGTAGAAATTGGTCACGAACAGATCCAATAGTCCGTCGGCGTTTGCGTCTCCGGCGGCTACTCCCATGCATGCTTGCAAGACGCCGACTTCGTCGAAGCCCAATCCGGTAACGATGGCTTGCTCCTTGAACGCCAGAGGGCTTCCCGGCTGGGCCGTTTCGTTGTGAAGATAGAAATTCGCGGACGTATCGTTGGCGACAAAAATACTCAATTTTCCCGAGCGTTCAAAATCGGCGGCAATCACTCCCAGTCCTTTGCCGTCGGGCGCCACGATTCCGCTTTGCTGCGTCACGTTCTCGAAACGCCCCGCGCCCGTGTTGTGATAGAGTTGGTCTTGTTCGGCGGTGAGCAGCGTTGGGGCGCAGGTTCTGGCCTGATTTCCGTGTTTGCAATTGAGTTTGAGCACTTCATCCATGAGGGCGTAATTGACCGCATAGATTTCCAACAGCGCGTCGCCGTCAAGATCGGCCATTAAGCAACTGGTGGTCCAGTGGTCTCCGCCGACTCCCGATTGTTGGGTTACGTCGACGAAGCGGCCATCGCCCATGTTTTCATAAAGATGATTTCGGCCGAAATTAGCAACATATAGATCGGGGAAGCCGTCGTTGTTATAGTCTCCGACGGCGGCGCCTTGCCCATAACCGGCATCTGCCAAGCCGGTTTCCGCAGTGACATCCTGAAACCGCCCGTCGCCAAGATTTCGATACAAACGATTTGTGTATTGCGTTTGATCCGCCACGATTGGAAAACCGCCGCTCTGGATAAAATACAGGTCGGGCCAGCCGTCTTGGTCGTAGTCGATCACGGCCACGCCGCCGCCAGTGGCTTGCAGAATATGCACCAAGCCGCCGGTCGCGGTGGTTCCGTTGAAATACTGAAAATCGATTCCGGCTTCGGCAGCCATTTCCGTGAAACGTATCTGACCATCGACCGCCGACTTCGACCGGCGGTGGTTTGTCTTGCCGCCCGGAAGCGACCACTCAGGGAGTGGGAACTGGTCGCGATCGATGAGCATCGCCACATTCGCCGATGGCAGCGTCAATTCGTTTCCAGCGGGAAGATGGGCGGTCAACTGCATCAGTTTTTGTTCGGCCCAATCTTCGTCGCCGATTTCCCACAGTTGGATCATAAGACACCAACCAGCGGCTTCGAGCGGCCTGGCGAGCGCGTCGAGAAGTTCGATCACCTTGCGCGCCAGGGGCACGCTGTAGCTGAAACGCAACTCCATCAACAGATAATGTAATTGAGATAATTGTTGCGAGCGCGTGGCAAACTGCTCCGCCGTTTTCGAGTACTCCGTGCCGTTCAACAGTTGCGACAGTTGAAAAACGGCGCCCTTATGGTTCGGGGCCAGCACGGCCGCTTCAAGGAAACAACGCACCGCCGCACGCATTTGACCGTTGCGGCGCGCCCAAAGCCCTTGCACATACCATATTTCAGGATGGGCCCCTGCTTCGGGCGGCAGGCGCCGTCGCCACGCTAAAAATTCGGCGTCGTCTCCTTCGTCCAGTAAAATCCTGCCCAGCCGCGCCTGGGCTTCAATCGATTCAGGATAGTCTTCCACGATAGGGCGCAACAGCCGCTCCGCTTCCTTGAGACGGCTGTTGGATAACGCATGTCTGGCGCGGCCCAGCAGAACTTCCGAATTGTGGGCGTCGGCGGCCAGACAGTTTTCGACAAATTGGTAATCCTCGATAAAGGTTGAGTCAGTGGCGCCGACCATCAAGATGTGGTCTTTGGCCATGCTTCCGTTGAGGAGGACGCGTCGTATAAAAGGGAGCGACTCCCAGGTGCGGCCCTGTATTTGCAGCAAGACGGCGAGCTTCTTGTTGGCCTTCGTATGCCCCGGGTCATAATGCAATGCACGCCGCAGTTGTTGCTCCGCCCGACGTGCATGGCCTGTCGCCATGAGCCGTTCGCCGGCTTGATAAAGAGCTTGCACCGCCGCGGCGCTGCCGTCGTCTGGGACGCGTTGGAAATAACGAATTGCGTCGTCCGACCGCTCCATGCGAATGGCGGCGTTGCCGGCAATGAGGAGCGCCAATGAAGACCGAGGATTTCGCTTTAAGACGTCTTTCGCACAGCGTTCCGCTTCCGCATACCGATCACACGACAAATACACCGCCGCCCGGTGGAGCAAACGATTTGTCGGGGAAGGGCGCCAAAGAGGCAGCAGGCAGACCGCCGCGCCCAGTAAAAGCGACACCACCAACAGGTAACGCATTTGCTTGTCGGTGATCTGGAACCGCCCGGTCGCCGCACTGGTTCGATCGCCAGCGGACGACGAAGGCATTTGCCGCGGCGAGTTTTCGATCACTTCCGATGATCCGTTATAAGGCCCCAAATCAAAAACACCAAGCCGATGACTCCCAGCAGCAAACTGCCGGGAGTCAGCACTTGGCTAACGAATGCCTGATGCGGAAAGCCCACCAAATAAGCATGTGCAAATGCTTGCTCGGCGGCCAAGAGAAGAATCGCTCCGGTAATCATCCGCATGGCGCAAACTCGGCTGGAAGGACAGGGTATGCATGCAATTTCAAGTTGAAGACACTGCCCGATACCGCTACGGCATCGCGTTCTTTCGACGTAACTATTCAGCACTATTCAGCGACGAGCTTCGATCGGTACTTGATGGAACCACGAATGAACACCAATAGACACGAATTCTTGTGGCGA
>QIKY01000130.1 GCA_003233175.1 Planctomycetaceae bacterium
CGCTCTACCTCACGGCCCAAACCACCGCAAATTATGGACACTCTTTCAGGACCTGATTACCCTCGCCGCATGATCCCCTAAAGTGCAGTTACCAGCCGAGCAAGATCTATTCCGTGCAATGGTGTTATGGAATTCTCATCAAGCCGGAGGCTTGGCAGCCATTAGCCGGTGGTCGAGCGTAGCGAACACCACCGGAGGATCGAATCGCTGAAACACCGCATCCTGAAAGGATGCCAGCGGCGTCGGCAATGGGCGCTGCCGATAGCCGCCGTTCCGGCTGCATCTGGCATCCCGCCGGGATGCCGCGTTTGTTGGGGCGGCAGTCCGGTGGTATCGCTTCGCGACCACCGGCTAATGGCTACTAATCCCTTCGGGATAAGATTATCACCACGCGCCCTTACCAGCCGAGCACCGAAATAATGGCCGTCATCAGGGAACTCGTGGCCGAGTAGGGTTTGTCGAAACTCCAAATGTTTCGCACGAGGTCCATCATCAAAGCGCCGGTGATCATCAGTAAGAAACACGCGGAGCCGAGTGCGATAATTTGCCCCACGCCATAGGGCGTTTCCCGGGGGATGTAACCTTGCGGTTCGACGGGGGCGGTTTCCACCGCGCCGCTGACATCGATCTCGGCCGGCCCGGCGGCGATATCAATGGGTTCGGCGTCAATTTCCTGGAAGGCGCCTTCGCCGAGGTCGTCGATGCCTTCCAGGTCGTCGCCGGCGCCGAGAAACGTGCCGTCCTCGATCGCGATCACCTGCGAGCCGCTATCCGATTCGTCGTTATCCAAATCGCCGACGGGAGTCAGGCGGAAATCATCGTCGGCGGGGAAGGCTTCGTCGTCGAGCGATAATTCAGGTGAATTGGAGTCTGAACCCGAAAGAATATCGGCGGATGCATCTTCAAGGTCGATTCCGCTGTCGGTCGGACTTGTCAGATTGATTCCGCTATCGCCGGCGCCCAGCCCAATATCGCTGCCGACGCCAATATCGCTGCCGCCGGCGCCGCTGCTACCTTCGAGAATGATTTCTTCGTCGTTGGTGCTGAGTTCAATGACGGAGCTGTCGTCGTCCATGACGGCCAAGTCTTCGCCAAAATCCAGGCCGTCAGCGACATCGAAATCAGCGCCGAGCGCGCTGCCCATGTTGCCGGTATCTCCGGCGGAGCCGCCCGCTAAATCGGAGCCGCCGCCGAGCACGTCGGAGTCGCCGGCGAGTCCTAGATCGCTACTTTCCGACGATAGTTGGAGGTCGCTGTCGCCGGAAAGTTGCAGGTCGCTGTCGCCAGATAGTTGGAGGTCGCTGTCGCCAGATAGCTGCAAGCCGCTGTCTTCTCCGCCCAAACCGATGTCGCTATCGCCTTTCGGTTCGCGCTCCAAACTGAGTTCCTCTTCTTCGCTGGCGGCGGGCGCTGGGGAGCCGGCGTCGGGCGTGAGTTCAAGATCGCTCTCGGCGGCGAGCGGATTGGGCTGATCGCCGGCGAGCGTAATATCGCTGGCGCCCGCCTGTTCATCTTGGCCGATCACGGTGTTTGTCGGACGGGCTTCATCTGTTACCAGCAGCGACTCCACATCGTCTGCGGAAGCATCATCGACGGAAGCATTATCGACCGAAGCATTATCGACCGAAGCATCGTCTGCGGAAGGCGTTTCGACTTCGTTGGCAAACAACGCAGCGATGCTATCGTCCGACCGAGGACCCGCATCGCCAAGCGTGACGCCCAACTCGTCCGCCACGCGCTCTAGCTCCTGATGTTTGAACTTCCAACTGGTTCCATCGCGATAACCGAATATCTCGCTGTTGGAACGCATTTCGTTGAGTCGCTCAGGCGTGACGCCGAGCAAGTTCGCGGCTTCTTGTAGCTCGATCAGCTTGGGAGGCATTCTATAACTCCAAGTACAACGAGCGAAGCCGCGGGCGAAGCAAGGTTTTCCTACCTTGTTTCGACCATTGCGCGCACTTCGCCGGGCGATGGTTTGGCGCCGTTGAAATCTTCAATGTGAAGATCCCAGAACAGATTGCGTACGCTTCTCAGTTGAATCTTGCCCTCCAAACCATCGACGTGGTAAACGCCCATGATTCGGGTGCGAGGATCAATCAGAATAATCTGCCGTCCGCCTTCACCCGCTTCCGAAAAAGCAATCAGCTCACTTCCCGCACGCGGGGCGGAGCCGACCGATGTTGGAATCTGCGCGTGAACCTGGTTCGGTGATAAAACTGGTTGAAGCCAACCGGAAGCGACGACAACAAATACTGCACCTAGGAAAACACCCATTGCCATACTGCGCATGACGAAAGCCTTTGCAGGTTGGTGAGATGGGGAGTTCTAGAGTCTATTCTAGAAGCCCCAATTCTGGTTTCAAGAGATACCTTGGCCGATTTTGCTCGTTTTTATACCGCAAGCGGCTGAAAGTGCGGCGTTCGCATCAGAGTAGGATTCCATTGCGCCGAACCTTACCGGGCGGAATATTGAAATATCCTGCCCAAAACGAAATCGTCTGTCCTACCACGGCGGGCCCTGAAAAAACGACAATCCACAATGCGCAACTGTTTCACACAAAACAAGTTGCCGTTTTTTATGAGGAAAATATTGTACGATCTTTGTATAAACGACTGGCTGCGGAGTGTAGAAAAATCATTAAACGGCGGCAAGGCCAAACGCCGCCGCCCATTCGCACTAAACCACCCTTTTTGACATATTCCGGGCTTTCAAAGGAACAGTCCCGAAATAAGTTCCCGATAGTAGCTCGGAAAAGCCCGGCATTTTCAAAATGCCGGGCTTTGAATACGGTCGGTAAATTCGGGACTGATTCAAAAGCGGCCCGCCGCACTTTGGCGTCGCGGAACGCGCGAAGCAGTTTTCCCCGGTCATGTCGGGCAGGTAGCCTTCTCACAGCCGGCGTCAGTTGGTAGCCTAGGATAGAACATTCACTCGCACTAACATTATTCCAGGAAGATTCTTGAGTTATGTCGAAGCCGAATCGCAAACTGAAAAAGGCCAATCATGGCCGCCGTCCCGCAAACGCCAAAGCCCGCAAGGCCAAACGTAAGTGGATGAAGAACTAACCGGCCAATTGTGGTGAACCGAGCGGCTGGTAGTATGCGAATTCCAGGTTCTGTTCGGGTGCGTCGTGCGCTGCGAGTGGCTGCTAGCACTCGGCGGCGTCAGGTATTATTTAGCAAGGCATGATTTTTATTCACTGGTCGCGAAATCGAACGGACCGTTTACTTCCGGCGCCGCTCCCAAGCGTTGGCGGTTTACCCGGTTGTTTGTTTTCCACGGCTTGTTCCGTGTTGCTTTTTCCCCTTCGTTCGAGAGGCGCCTAACCTTGGCACGCAAGGAGCTTATCGTCGATTTGAAGAAGATCGACGTAAACACGGTCATCGCTGACATTGAGGAAATACACAAGTACAATCCTCAACGTTTCGATATGGAGCAGCTGACCGCCATTGTGTACGAAGATGTCCAGGCCAAGATTTGCGTCGGCTACAAAGACATCACCGCGAATGAGTTTTGGGTCAGCGGCCACATGCCCGGAATGCCGCTGATGCCCGGCGTCGTGATGCTGGAGGCAGCCGCCCAAACGTGCAGCTACTTCGCCATCAAGCACGATTGGCTGGGCGCCGAGATGATTGGCTTTGGCGGGTTGGAAGACGTCCGCTTTCGCGACCCCGTCGTTCCCGGCGACCGCCTCTTCCTGTTGTGTGAACTGATCAAGGCGCGCCGCGGCCGCATGATTGTTTGCCGTTTCCAGGGCGTGGTGCGAGATTCCGTCGTCGTGGAGGGCGTCATCAAGGGGATTCCGCTCCCGGTCGAGGCCATGAAAAAATTTCAGACCAAACAGTAGCAGCGACCAAACAGTAGCGGCAGGGCCGGTTGACGGATCTTCATATCTCATGGGCAGACGCGCTCTCCAAAAGCTTGACCCCACGCTCGACTTGTCCGCCCACTATCGGACCGTCGAACAGATGCCCATGCCGTTCGACGCCGAAGCCTGGTTCGGCCGACGCGCTCCGCTGGAAATAGAAATCGGCAGCGGCAAGGGATTGTTTTTGCGTAACGCCTCGCGCAATCAGCCACAGCATGATTTTATTGGTATCGAAATTATGCAGAGGTACGCGTGCTACGCAGCCGGGCGACTGGCGCGGCAAGACCAGAGCAACGCACTCATGTTGCAGGGCGACGCCTTGGCGTTCGTGCGAGACAAGCTGACCGACCAAAGCGTCCAGGCGGCCCACGTCTATTTCCCCGACCCTTGGTGGAAACGGCGGCACCGCAAACGCCGCGTGATGAACGAACTTTTCATCCATGATCTTGACCGCGTGCTCCTTCCAGGCGGTTCGCTCCACTTCTGGACCGACGTCCGCGAGTATTTCGAGATCACGCTGGAGTTGCTGGCGGAGAAAACCGCTTGGGAAGGTCCGTTGCCGGTGGTTGAAAAAGCGGCGGAGCACGCGTTCGATTATCGCACGCACTTCGAACGCCGCATGCGCATGCATTCGGAGCCGGTTTATCGCAGTGAATTTCGGAAGCCCGCTTAGGGCCGAGCGGTTTTTTTGTCGTCTTTCCTGCCAAGAGCCTCAGGCCACGGCGACGTCTTTGTTTTCATATCCTGGAAGGATAAAAGCCATTAGCCGGTGGTCGAGCGCAGCGAACACCACCGGAGGATCGAGACGCCGAAATTCCGCATCCCGGCGACGATGGCAGCCGCACTGGCGGCAATGGGTGGCGCGAATGACGACGTTGTTTTGAGGCGTTTCCCGAGACGCTCAATCTGGCATCCCGCTGGGATGCATCGCGATTGTGGGCCGTCCAACCGGTGGCGTCGCTCCGCTCAGCCACCGGCTAATGGCTGCCAAGCCTCCGGCTTGATGAGAATTCCATAACACCATTGCACGAAATAGTTCTTGGACTGCCCCAAAGGCCAAGAGGCCAAAATCGTCGTGAAATATCCGGGCTTACGCCTTCTTTACGCGTCGGATAGCATACGGGCATGTCTACTGAAAAACCGCCAGATCCGAACGAACGGAGTCCACTGGGCTTGGCCGGCTTGCGCGTGGCCGCTTTTGAAAGTCGCCGGGCGGCGGAAATGGCGAGTCTGATCGAGCGTCGTGGCGGGCGGGCGTTTGTCAGCCCGGCCATGCGGGAAACGCCGCTGGTGCATAACCAGGCCATCGCGGAATTCGCCCACCGCGTGTTGATCGCCGATTTTGACGCCATGATCATTCTGACCGGCGTCGGTTTTCGACACCTCCTGGCGGAGGTCGAACGGAAGGTCGATCGGCAGCGTTTTCTCGACGCCCTCTCCGACCTCACCACCATCGCGCGCGGCCCAAAGCCGGCGGCGGCCTTGCGAGAAGTGGGCATCACGCCGAGTTGGATCGCACCGCCGCCCAGCACTTGGCGAGAGGTGTTGAAAACGATCGATGAGCACGCCGCCGTTGTGAATCAGCGGGTGGTCGTTCAGGAGTACGGTGTGACGAATCCCAGCCTTACGGCGGGGCTTGAAGCGCGCGGCGCCGAAGTCGCGCCGCTGCGCATCTACGAATGGGAGTTGCCTGAAGACACAACCCCGCTGGAAGAAAACCTTCGCCAGATAGTTGCCGGTAATCGTGACGTCGCTTTATTCACGGCTGCACAGCAGGTGGTCAACCTGTTGGAAATTGCCGAGCGGCTCAAAATAACACCGCAACTTTTTCAAGCGATGAAAGGCATGGCTATTGGTTCGGTTGGTCCGACCACGAGCGAGGTCTTGCGAGACAAAGGATTTTCAGTCGACTTTGAACCCGAACACGCAAAGATGGGGCATCTGATCGCCGCCGCCGCTCGCAAAGGAGGCCAAATCTTGGCTCAAAAAAAACGCATCCACGCATCGCTTTCTGGTCCTGAATCGGCGTCGTCCGACGCGCAGGCGCCGTGGTACGACAGCCCGTTTATGAAGGCTTGCCGGCGCGAGCCGTGCGAGGTCACGCCGGTCTGGATGATGCGGCAAGCGGGCCGCTACATGGCGGAGTACCGAGAAGTGCGCGCCAAAACAACCTTTCTGGAACTCTGCAAAAACCCGGCCTTGTGTAGCGAAGTCATGGTGACGGCGGTGCGGCGTTTGGGAGTGGACGCCGCCATCATTTTCTCCGACCTACTGCCGATTCTCGAACCGATGGGTTTCGATCTGGAATTCGCGCAAGGTGAAGGGCCCGTTATTCACAATCCGCTGCGCGAGGCCGGGGATGTCGACCGCGTGCGCGAATTGGAAAACGTGGACGCACTCGATTTTGTCATGGAAACGGTGCGTCAAACCCGTGCCGATCTTCCCGCCGATATGCCTTTAATCGGCTTTGCCGGCGCGCCGTTCACACTCGCCAGCTACATCATTGAAGGCGGCGCAAGCCGCAACTACGCCCGCACCAAAACGCTGATGTTCCAAGACCCCGGCGCCTGGCGAACTTTGATGCAACGGTTTTCCCGCGCGATCGTGCTGTATCTTAACGCCCAGATCGCGGCGGGCGCCCAATGCGTGCAACTCTTCGATTCATGGGCCGGGTGTTTATCGACCCACGACTACCGCGAATGCGTTTTGCCCCATGTGCAATACATTGCCGAACACCTCACGCCCGGAGTTCCGCTGATCAATTTCGCCACCGGCAACCCCGCGCTGTTGCCGCTATTGGCCGAAGCACAAACCGCCGTGGTGGGCATTGATTGGAGAATCGGTTTGGACGAAGCCTGGCGCGTCGTTGGCCACGACCGCGCCGTGCAAGGCAACCTGGACCCCACCGTATTGCTGACTTCGCCCGAGGAAATCCGCCGCCGCGTACAGCAAGTACTCGATCAAGCGGAAGGGCGGCCGGGCCACATTTTTAATCTTGGGCATGGCATCTTGCAACAGACGCCCGTCGAAAACGCGATTGCACTGGTCGAGGCCGTACATGAATTGAGCGCCAAGTAATGTGTTTTTTTCGCGCCGTTGGAGTTCATGCTTTAGCATGTTTTTTCCGCGCCGTTGGAGTTCATGCTTGAGCATGTTTTCTTCGACGTGTTTACCAGGACAAAGCACGCTCAAGCGTACACTCCAACGGCGCAATCAACTGCCCGCCCCAGCTACGTGTAGATCGAATACTCCGGCCGTTGCTCGCGCCGCAACATGCTGGAGGCTTCCGCATCGCCGATGAAATCTTCTTTCACGGGGTCGAACTGTAGTTTGCGTTGGAGAATCATCGCGATGTTCGACAAATGGCAGGCGCTCACCGAACGATGGTGGGTTTGCGGATCGGAAATGGTGCGGCCGCCGTCTTTTATGCAGTCGAAGAAATTGTGCATGTGCGCCCCGGCCTGGCTATTGCCGCCGTTCTTGCCGGAGGGGTCTTTCCCGTGGCAGAGTTTGACGATTTCGCCGTTGAGTTTGTCGTGGTCGGCGGGCGTCAATTCCTCTACGGGTTTTCCGGTCAGACCGCCCCGGTTGACGCGAATACGCCCTTTTTCTCCAGTGATGATCAGTTCGTTGGCGCCGCTATAAAGCCGGCACGATTGGCCATCGGCGAACGTGAGTTTGCAGTCGAAATCGAAGGCGGTGTTGAAACCGTTCGGTATGTTAGGATACCCGCCCTGGCCTTCGATCGAAGTTGGGCCGGTGTTTTCCAGCCCCAACGCCCAGATCGCGATGTCCATATGGTGGACGCCCCAGTCGGTCACTTGGCCGCCGGAATATTCGAGCCACCAGCGGAAATCAAAATCGCCGCGTTGTTTGCAATAGGGAACCTTGGGCGCCTGGCCGAGCCACATATCCCAATCGAGTTCGGCGGGCGCCACGCCGTTTTTGAAGGGTCCGCCTTTTGTGCCTTCCCCCACCGAAACGAGCGCGTGCAGTTTTTCGCCCAGCCGACCACTACGCGCGATGGCAATCGCCTGGAGGAAAATGCGATTGTATTCACTGCGTTGTTGCGTGCCGACCTGAACCACCTTGCCGGTTTCTTGGGCGACGCGAATCAACTGTTTGCCTTCGTCGACGGTGAGCGTGAGCGGCTTCTCGCAATACACATGCTTCCCGGCGCGCAGGGCGTCGATCGCGATTTTCACATGCCAATGGTCGGGCGAGCCGATCGTTACGGCGTCGATCTCTTTGTTGTCGAGCAGTTTGCGGTAGTCTTGAAAGACCTCGATTTTCTTTCCCAACTGGTCCTGGAAGAAACGCGCATGGTGCAGGTTGACGTCAGCCACCGCGACGGTGTCGCCCAGCGTGGCGGCTTGCAGCGCGATCGTCATTCCCCGACCAGGATGCTGGCCCCCGCCGGTGTAGCGGTTCGCATAAACGCCCGTGCCGATGGAACCGATCGTCAGTCGATCATTGGCCGATTCCTTGCCCAGCGCCCGCCGCCACCAGAACGGCATCGACATTGCGCTGCTGGCAACCGCAGCCGACTGAAGAAACTCTCGACGCGAACGACGACCGAACGTAGACATATATCACGCCCTCTTTTCACGGTTTCGGAAACCTGAAACGCCTGCCTCCATGATATTCCACCCAGCCCGGCAAGCAAGCCGGGCTTTTTTGAGCAATACTGCGCACGGCTTGCCGTTAAACGAAAAATGATTTTATCTCTCCGGCGTGCAATGCACTCCTGTTCTACCGCGAATCATCGATTCCCGTTTCGTCCGCCACGGCGGCGATTTTTTCACCGGTGCTCCAGCGACGAAAATCTTGTGCATCGCGGTGGATGCGGCGATACACGGTATCGCGTTCCACGGGCTCCCTGCCGGCTTCGGAAATCAGCCCGCGAATCTGCTCGATGCCGAGCATTTCGGGCGTCGTGGCGCCGGCGTCGTGGTAGATCAACTCATGCCGCACGGTGCCGTCCAGGTCGTCGGCGCCGTACGCTAGCGCGGCTTGCGCGGTTCCCATGCCGAGCATGATCCAATACGCCTTGATATGCGGGATGTTGTCGAGCATCAGGCGGCTGACAGCCACCGTGCGCAGGTCGACGGAAGCGTTCGGTTTCTTGATGTGCGAAAGCCCCGTGTTTTCCGGATGAAACGCCAGCGGGACGAACGTCTGGAAGCCGCCGGTTTCGTCTTGCAACTCGCGCAGCCGAATCAGGTGGTCGACGCGGTGAAAAGTGTTTTCCAAATGGCCGTAGAGCATCGTGCAGTTCGTACGCAGGCCGAGTTGGTGCGCCTGGCGGTGAATGTCGAGCCATTTCGAGGCGTCTGATTTATGCTCACAGATTTTGTCGCGGACTTCAGGATGAAAAATTTCGGCGCCGCCGCCCGGCATACTACCCAAGCCGGCATCGAGCAAATCTTGCAGGATGTCGTGAACGGATTTTTTGGCGAGGAATTCGAACCAGTTGATCTCCACGCCGGTCCAGGCTTTGAGGTGCAGTTCGGGGTAGGCTTCATGGAGAATGCGCACCAAATCGACATACCATTCGTACGGCTTCAAATGATGCAACCCGCCCACGATATGCATTTCGGTGCAGCCGTTCTCGACCGCCTCTTTTCCCCGTTGGAGCACTTGCTGATCGCTCATTGCGTATCCCTTGGGATCTCGCAGGTCTGAGCGGAAGGCGCAAAAGTTACACCGGTAGACGCATATATTTGTGGGGTTCAAGTGCGTATTGATGTTGTAAAACGCCTGGTTGCCATTGATGCGTTCGCGCACCAGGTTGGCCAGTTCGCCAACCTCATGCAACGGCGTTTCGTCACGGTAGAGAAACAGGCCTTCGTCGAAGGAGAGCCGCTGGCCAGACTCTACTTTGGCGCGGATGGTTTTAAGCGTGGGTGTTTGGGTGGGCATCGCTGGAGAAACCGGTGTCGTTGGAACGTGTGGCGAAAAAGGGAGACATCGCACGGAAAGGTTCGACGGAATGGGCGTCCTATGGAAGCGAGTATTCCATTTCCCGCTGCTTAAGGCATCGCACATAACCCATTGAAAAGCACAACCGAATAAACGGCAAGCGGGTTAACAGCAAATCCGCTGTAGGGCTCCTCTTGGTTTTTGCCGCTCATATCGCCGCAACTCTTGTCTGTAATTGAAGTTGCCATCCCCCAGGGGTCATTTGTGAGCTATGCTTCCATTGGCTCGACAAACGTTCGACGCCCAGCCGGGCTTTATCGCCAAGCTGGGCTTGGTCGGGAACGGGCCGCAAATGATGAGTCTGGCCACAACCAACGACGCGCCAACACCTTAGGAACAGTCCTGAATTTACGTGCCGAATTAAAAGCCCGGCATTTTGAAAATGCCGGGCTTTTCTGAACCGCAACCGGTAACTTTCTTCAGGACTATTCCTTAGGTGATCGGCGGATGGTGGTGTGCTGGTGAATTGGGTCCTGTTTCTGTTTGCTGCAAGCACGACGCGGCGCCCTGTTTCCGCCCATTCCAAAATGACGCGAGTGATATCGGACCCCCTCAATATGACCAAGCTTTCGACCCCAGATCTTCTCGACCGCTTCACCCAGAAGGCGCGGCGGCTGTATACGTTGCCGGCCGTGGCGGCCAAGGTTTTGGAACTGACCGAATCTCCGCGGGTCGACATTCGAGCCCTGAAAACATGCATCGAAAAAGATCCTTCGCTGGCCACCAAGTTGCTCGGCGTGGTCAACAGTTCGCTGTTCGGACTCAGTCGGCAAGTGAGCGATTTGAACCAGGCGTTGGCGCTCTTGGGCGTGAAGCCGCTGAAATTATTGGTGCTTGGTTTTAGTCTGCCCAAGAGTTTGACCGAAGGCGCCGAACCGGAGGCGTTATCGGCCTATTGGAAACACGCGCTGATTAAATCGGTCGCGGCGAGAGAAATCAGCATTCGCTTTTGGAACGCGCCCGGCGACGAGGCGTTTTTGGCCGCGCTGTTGCAAGACGTCGGAGTGTTGGTGCTCACGCAAGATCTCGGCGAACCGTATATCGCGCTTCGCCGCCGCGCCATTGCCGAACACGCCGACACCGCCCCCTGGGAAGAAGACGCCCTAGGATTTCACCATATCGCACTCAGCGCCCGGTTGCTCGAACACTGGAAATTGCCGTGGAGCATTGTCCGCGCTGTGGGAATTCCTCACGACGCCGAGGTCATCAATCAACTGCCTGAAAATGAACGAACGACACCGCAAATTTTGCATCTGGCGGAACTGACCGCGCAACTCCTGGCCGAGCAGACCGCCGGCTCCTTGGCGGAATTGCTGGCCGCCAGCGGCGCGTATCGCGAAATAAAAATCGACGAAGCCGTCGAACTGCTGGTCGGAATCGAACCCAAAATACAACAACTGAGCGAGACGCTGGCGATCTCTTTCTCCGACGAAATAGACTGCGCCGCGATCGTCGAACAGGCGCATGCCCAACTATCGCTGGCCGCCCAAGACGCCGCCGGCACAATGCTGAAGCAGCGCGCCGAACGCTCGCGGGAAGTTGAAGAAGTGGCCCTCCTACGGGAAACCGCCCAGCGACGCGCGGCGATGCCCGCCGAGCAAGATCGTCTGCCGATGGCCGCTGCTTCGCCCCTGGCGTTGCAATCGAAAAGCGCCGACACGAACACCAAAACCCTCGCCGCGAGCGAAAACAACCAGGCAGTTGATGATCCAGGATTACTCGGCCGCATTGCCAGCGGCGTGGCGATGTCGCGAAAAACGCGAAACCCGTTGAGTCTGCTGATGGTGGCCTTGAACGACCTGGGCGCGCTTTCGGTAACGGGCGGGGTCGAGCGGGTTTGCATGCTGATTGGCGCTTTTGAAAAAACGCTCAACAGCCTCTGCGACCCACACGGCGGCGCACTGTTGGTCGGCGACGGACAATGGGGCGTCGTCATCAACAACTGCGAGCGAAGCGAGGCGGTGGAATACGCACGCCACATTGTCGAACGCCTGCCGGTGCAGATGTCGCAGGTTCCGGCGTTGGCGCATTTGGAGTTTTCGGTCAGCGTTGGCGCCGCCACGGTGGCCGCTCCGCCGAAAAACTTTCCCGCCGAGGCATTGGCGGAGTCGGCCCAACGGTGTCTGAACGCCGCCCGAACCTCCGGCGGAGGATTCAAAAGCCTGGAAACCTATTAGGCGTTGTTGCAAAACTCCGTACGCCGCGCGCTCTTGCCTGTTGTTTAGGCGCGTTCGAGAAATAGATGATTACTCGGCTTCGTAAGGGCCTGCGAATGCAGCCCAGGCGCCCAAGCCGCCATCGACTTCGAGATCGGTCGCGGTGACGAAAGAGGCGTCGGCGCAAGACAGCCAAAGCACGGCGTTGGCCACTTCATCGGGCGCGCCGATGCGTCCCAGAGGATGGCGGTCCGCCAGATCCGCCGCGCCTCCCTGCCCGCCCAAACTCGCTTGCAACAGTGGCGTGTCGATCGCTCCCGGCGATACCGAAACGACGCGAACGCCTTGCCGGGCGTACTCCACGCCCCACTGGCGGGCCTGCATCAAATTCCCCGATTTGATCGGGCCATAGGCTGGAACATTGCGGCACGTTCGGTGCCCCTGCGCGCTGGCGATGTTGACGATCACGCCCGACCGCTGCCGAAGCATGTGTGGCAAGGCGTGCTTGGCCATCATCGCGTAGCCGGTGAAGTTGATGTCGAGCATCTTTCGCCAGAGGTCGCTGGAAAACTGATCGAGCGGGCGATACGAATCGGCGGGTTGGATCGTGGCGTTGTTCACCAGCACATCGATCCCGCCGAATTGCTGAACGGCCCAGTCGACCGCGCTGCGGCAGTCGTCTTCGCTGGCCACGTCGCCACGGCGAAACACCACCCCGGGCGGTAGGTCGGAAGCGCAGGCGGCGTCGACGTCCAGGCAAACAACGCCCGCAGCGCCGGAGCGGGCGAACGCTTCGCAGATCGCGCGGCCGATGCCCTTGCCGCCGCCGGTGACAAGAACCACGCGGCCGGCGTTGTCGAAACGAACGCCGCCCACCGGACGCGAACTCTTCTTCGATGTTTCTGGCATGGAACGATCAGGTCCTAAAAAATAGCGTTTGAACCGGGAAGTAATTTTCCCCCGCGTTCGAAGTTGCGCGGCGTCGCCTCAGGGTAGTTTTTTGTGAGCGCATTGTCCAATGGCCTTTGCCGCGGGCACGGGCGAAGGCGAAAAGAAAACAGTCCCGAAATAAGTTCCCGATGGTAGCTCAATAAAGCCCGGTATTTTCGAAATGCCGGGCTTTTAAGTCGGTAGGTAAATTGGGGACCGTTGATAAGCATGGGCGGCTCCGGCGGCAAGGAGGTTTTTTCCGTCCGATAAGTGCGGTTGCGCGGGGATGATGCGTCTATTTTTACGGTCCGCATCAATATTTCGGTCTGAACACTTGCCAACCGACGCTTCTGACTACAGAATAAATGTAAGACTTGTTGGTAATTCTTGTTTTCGGGAAAGGGTTGTGGCAAATGAGCCGGTTATTCTTATTGACGGCCGTCGCTTTGTCGTTGGGGGTTTCTGTCGAGGCCCAAGCGCAGAGCTTTGGCCCGGTGCAAACGTTCGCCGTCGACCCCATTCGTGTTGCTCCGGCGTACGCAGCGCCGGTTGTAGCAGCGCCGGTTGTAGCAGCGCCTGTCTTCGCGGCTCCGGTCTTCGCGGCTCCGGTGGCGCGCGCTCCGGTTGCAGTGAGCCATGTCGACGCCTGCAACCCGCACTATGCCGCCCGCCCAGTGTATGCGGCCCGCCCGGTGTATGCGGCGCCCCGATTTGTGCAGCCCTACCGCCGTGTCATGCGGCCGGTGGTCGCTTATTCCGCCCCCATCCAATATGCACCCGCCGTGCAGACAACCTTCCGCCCCGTTGTTCCGGTGGTGGCGTATTCGCCAGTGGTCGCCCGGCCGGTGGTGGTTGCCCGGCCGGTAGTGGCGTACGCGCCAGTCGTTGCCCAGCCCTTGGTGGTCGCCCGCCCGGTGTTGCTTGGCCAGGGCGTTTTCGGCCAACCCAGGGCGTATGTTGTCGGCCAGCCAGTGAGAAACGCAGTTCGCTACGTGACTCCCTGAATCGGTCGATGCTCCGCAATAGTTGGCCAACGGTTCGGAAAACGGCGCGGCCGGTTGACGGTTTTCACATCTGCTCTTTACGATAATGGCTGCTGTGTCTGACTGCCTTGTGTTATCGTTTCGGGAAGGTGTGCGGCCGTAGATGGAAAAGACCAAAGTTGCCGTCGTCGGCATGGGCGTCGTGGGCTCGGGCGTGGCGCGTTTGTTGCTCGATCAGGGAGATCGCACCGCCCGACACGCCGGCCGCACGTTGTGGCTCGAACGCGTGGTCGTTCGCGATGTCGGCCGCACGCGCGAGCTCGAACTGCCAGAGGGCGTTCTCTCGGACGATCTTTCGCTGATCATCGACGATCCTGAAATCAAACTGGTCGCACAGTTGATTGGCGGACTGGAGCCAGCCCGCACGATCATGTTGCAGTTGCTCGAAAGCGGCAAGGATATTGTCACGGCGAACAAGGCGTTGCTGGCCGAACACGGCGGTGAGTTGTTCGATCGGGCGCGGGAGTTGGGCCGTTCGATCGCCTTTGAGGCGGCGGTGGCGGGCGGCATTCCGATCATCACCAGCATCGGGCAATGTCTGTCGGCCAACCAGATCAATTTGCTGCAAGGAATTCTCAACGGCACCAGCAATTTTATCGTCACGGAAATGGAGCAGCACGGCGCCGACTACGCCGCCACCGTGGCCCAAGCACAAAAACTCGGTTACGCCGAGGCCGATCCCACGATGGATGTCGATGGCTCCGACGTCGCGCAGAAACTCGCGATTTTGGCGCACCTAGCGTTTGGCGCCCGCGTGCATTGGCAAGATATCCCCCGCCAGGGCATCGACCGACTCAGCCCGACCGATATCCAATACGCCTCCCAGTTGGGTTACCGCATAAAATTGATTGCCGTCGCGGAGCGAACCGACCAGCGTTTGGAACTGCACGTTTCGCCGACGTTGGTCCGCATGGGGCGGCCCTTGGCGGAGGTGCGCGGCGCGTACAATGCGGTGAGCGTGGTGGGCGACGCCGTCGGCCGTACTTTTTTCCACGGCCTGGGAGCTGGACAAATGCCGACCGCCTCCGCGGTGGTGGCCGATATGATCGATACCGCCGTGGGCCGGACGCAAATTACTTTTCGCACGCTGGAGCTATGGTCGCGGCGGGAATCTGGCGTGGGATTGCTGCACCATCGGGAGTCGCGCTCTCGGTTTTACCTGCGTTTCGGCGTGAACGATCATCCCGGCGTGTTGGCGCAAATCGCGGGGATTTTAGGGGAAAACGCCATCTCGATCGCCTCGGTCATGCAACGCGAATCGAGCGAAAACGGCAGCGACCACCAAATCCCCTTGATCATCATGACGCATTCAGCGTCGGAAGGCGCCGCCCAAGACGCGCTGGCCGAAATCGACCAACTCGAATCGGTGCAAGCTGGCAGCATTCGCATGCGCGTGTTGGACCGCTGAGCCCCCTCGACAAGCATCGCCCGACAGCCGACATTGGCGTGGGCGGTGCTCACGGTGGTTCCTTTTCAGGCGATCCCTTAGCTCCATGTAAATAGTCGCGATTTTTTATACGACGGCCTTCCATGGCTGTCGCAACTGACGCCTTTCCGAGTTGAATAGCGGAGCACCGATGAAATACGCAATCATCATTCCCGATGGCTGTGCCGATGAACCGCTGGAGTCGCTCGGCGGCAAAACTCCCCTGCAAGCAGCCAATACGCCCGCGATGGACGCCGTCGTGGCGGCTGGCGTGGTTGGCTTCGCCCACCATGTTCCGTCGCACCTGCCGCCGGGGTCGGACGTCGCCAATATGAGCCTCTTGGGATACAACCCGAATGCCTACTTTACCGGGCGGGCGCCGTTGGAGGCGGCCGCGCAGGGCATCGAACTAGGGCCCGACGACTGGGCCGTGCGCTGTAATTTGGTCACGATTGAAGACCAAACCATGCAAGATTTTACGGCTGGTCATATTTCCACCGACGAAGCCAAACAACTGCTGGCTTCACTTCAAGAGCGTCTGGAAAATGAACGGCTGGAGTTGGCGCCGGGCGTGAGTTATCGCAATTTATTACTTTTTCGAGGCGCCGGCGCAGCACCGCCGTTTAGCTCCGAAACTCGCACCGTTCCGCCGCACGACCTGACCGATCAAGCGGTCGTCGATAGTTTCCCTCGCGGCGCCGGCAGCGACCTGCTCAACCAGATCATGAGTTTGAGCATCGACGTATTTGCCGACCATCCTGTCAATGAGGCGCGCCTTGCGGCGGGAAAAAAACCAGCTACGAACGTCTGGCTCTGGGGGCTGGGCCGCACGCCCAAACTGCCGTTGTTCTTCGACCAATATCAAAAAACGGGCCGCATGATCACGGCGGTTGATCTGCTGCGAGGTTTGG
>QIKY01000330.1 GCA_003233175.1 Planctomycetaceae bacterium
GGGCGAAATTGAATCGCGGCGAATACGAAGCCCAGGAATACAAACGTGTTGGCAAGGGCGGTAAGGAAGTTTGGATTCAAGGCTCTTACAACCCGATTCTTGATGGCAACGGCACGCCGTTCAAGGTCGTGAAGTTCGCCACGGATATTACCGAGCAGGTGCGAGCCAAAGTGGAGCTGCGAGATAACGTCGATTCGTTGCTGGAGGTCGTGACCGCCGCCGCCGACGGAGATCTGACCAAAGAGGTCAAGGTCACGGGCGAGGGCGCTGTGGTCGAACTAGCGGCCGGATTAAGCAAGATGCTTGCCGACTTGAAAGACATGATGGAGCGAGAACGCGTCGCCCAGGAAGAGTTGCAGGGGAAAGTCGATCAGCTTCTGTCGGTGGCCAACGCCGCCGCCGAAGGCGACCTCACCCGCGACATCACCGTCAAGGGCGAGGACGCAATCGGGCAACTTGGCTCGGGCATGGATCGTATGATCACCGACCTCCGCCAAGTGATTTCACAAGTGGTGGAAGGCTCCGGGCAGTTCGCCGAAGGCTCCACCGTGATTGCCGAAAACGCCCAGAACCTGGCTCAAGGCGCCCAATCGCAGAGCGCTTCGGTCGAGGAAATGAGTGCTTCGATTGAACAGCTCACTCGCAGCATTGAAGCGGTGAAGGAAAACGCCGCCAACGCCAACGACGTGGCCGACGAAACCAGCAAGATGGCCGAACAAGGCGGTCAGGCGGTGCAGAAATCGGTCGAATCGATGGACCTCATCAAGGCTTCGTCCGAGCAGATCAGCGAAATCATTCAAGTGATTTCGGAAATCGCGAGCCAAACCAACTTGCTGGCCCTCAACGCGGCAATTGAAGCCGCCCGTGCTGGCGAACATGGCCTTGGTTTCGCGGTCGTGGCTGACGAAGTTCGCAAACTGGCCGAGCGTTCGAGCGAAGCGGCGAAGGAAATTTCGGCCTTGATCAAGGAATCGACCCAACGCGTCGAAGACGGCGCCAAGCAAAGCGAGGAAACCGGCGATTCTCTCCAGAAGATCATCTCGGGCGTCGAAGAGACGGCCAAGAAGATTTCCGAGATCGCCACCGCCACGGTCGAACAGGCTCAAAACGCCAACGAAGTGGCCAACGCCATCCAACAGGTTTCGCAGGTCACTGAGCAATCGGCGGCCTCCAGCGAAGAGATGGCATCCAGCAGCGAAGAGTTGGGCGCCCAGGCGTCCGCCCTGCGTGACTTGGTGCAACGCTTCAAGACCGAGTAGTTCAAACGCAAACCCGCGGCGCGCCGGGCAACCGGCGCGCCGCTCTCGCGTTTGCTTTTACCACAAAAAACCTGTTTTATCGCCGCACACGCCTTGGCTGGAGAACGCAGAAGCATGGCCGCCAGTATTCTAGATTTGAAAATAACCGATGTTCAGCTCGAACGCTACGCGAAGATGATCTACAAGAGCACCGGCATCGTTATTTCCCCGCAGAAAAAAACGTTGCTCTCCAACCGGCTTCGCCGCCGCTTGAAAGTAACCGGCATCGCCGATTTCGACGCCTACTTCAAACATCTGCAAACTCTCAAGGCCGACGACCCGGAGTGGGACGCCTTCCTGCAGGAAATCACCACGCACGAAACCTTCCTGTTTCGGGATGAGCCGAATTGGGACTGGTTCCAAAAGACCTACCTGCCGGAAATCTCGCAGCAGGCCAAACAAGGGAAACGTCCGAAGTCGTTGCGGATTTGGTCGGCGGCTTGCAGCACGGGCGACGAAGCCGCCACGATTGCCGCTTGTATTGCCGGTTGTTTGCCTCAATTCACGCAATGGAAAATATCGATCGTGGGCACCGATATCGGTATCGGCGCCGTGGAAAAAGCGAGAGCGGCGGAGTTCGGTTTGCGGGCCATGCGACTCGTGCCTGATGGCTTCAAACGCCGGTTCTTCCAAAAAGACGCCTCTGGCGAACAGTGGCGCGCCAAGCCGGTGTTGACCGACATGACCAAATTCAACCCACACAATTTACTCGACGTGCTGGGCGAATCGCCGTTTGATCTGGTGTTCGTGAAGAACGTCTTGATCTACTTCGATACCGCCTCCAAGAAAAAAGTTCTGACCAATATTCGCCAAAAAATGAAGCCCCAGGGGATGCTCATTTGCGGCGCCGCGGAGGGAATTTCCGACATGCTCGATGGCCTGGAGCGCGTTTATCCGTGGCTCTACCGAACTCCTTGAATAAAGCCCGGATGAAACAATAACAGCCATCGTGAAGGCGCCATCAACGGACATTGCCATGAACACTCCCGCCCCCGACTCGTTTGCCGAAATCGTAGACGAACAACAAGTACCGGCGAAGTATCTTTCGATCTTCATCGACGAAACCGATATGGCGCTCGATTCACTGGCCGAAACGTTGGTCTGCCTGGAGGCGGAATCGGGCGGTTCTTCCGAAGATGTGGAATCGTTGTTGATTTTGTCGCACCGCATCAAGGGTTCGGCGGCGTCGGTGGGGTTGAACCGCCCGGCGAAACTCGCCCACCTCATGGAAGATGTTCTTCAGGAACTTCGAGAATCGGGAGGCGGCCTTGCAACCGATTTGACCGACCCTTTTCTCGACTGCATCGACGCGCTTCGGCTGTATGTTTCTGGCTTGCGAACAGGCGCGCCGGAGTCGTCGGGTTTTAATACCTGCGCCAATAAATTACTGGAACGCTATTCCGCCACCAAGGAGGCGCCCGGCGACAACTCCGCCGACGAACAGGCCTCGCAACCAGCGCCTGAGGCGGCGGTTCGAGAGTCGTCTCCCATTCGTGAAATCGACGAAACATTGCTCGCCGAAGCCAAGCTCCACGCCACCGAAGGCAGCCCCACCGTTGCCGGGAGAGTTTGGTTCGATGAAAGCCTGCCCTTGGCGGGACTCAAAGCCCGGCTGGTGTTTGATAAACTCCAGCGTCTGGGAAAGGTTTGTTACTTCGACCCGCCCTCTGAGGCAATTGAAGAACTCGACGACCTAGGCGCCATCGAATTCGTAATCGTGAGCGAGAGCGGCGAACAAGCCATCCGGCAAGCGATCACCGTTTCGGGAGTCAACGAAATTCAGTTGCAGACCTTGGCCACCGATTCGGCGGCCCGGCAAACGGAGCCAGCCGCGTCTTCGTCCACCGCGGCGGCAAACCCCGCCGCAAAATCCGAGGGTGCGAAACCGAGCTCCGTCGGGAGTGTTTTGCCGAGCGTCGACACACCGGCGGCGGCGAATGAGGGAACTGCCAACAATAAGAAGAAAGCCGCGTCTCCGCCGCGCGATCCTAGCAATACGCCCGTGGAAACGGTTCGCGTCGATATCGATCGACTCGATCACCTGATGAATCTGGCTGGGCAGTTGGTTATCAATAAGGCGCGTTTCAGTCAAATCAGTGAAAGCCTCAAGGCGTCTTTGCCGGCCAAGCAGGCGCCGCAACTTGTGCAGAACGTGGAATCGTTGGCTGGTAAAATGGTCGACGTCATCGACCAACAACCGGGCGCTTCGGCGGCCAACCTCGACCTCGACGTGATGCGAGCGCACGCCCGCCGCATGCGCGCCGACTTGGCGGCGGTTTCCAAGGAAGTCAATCGTCTGACGGCGCTGCGAACCGGCATCAACGGCCTGCTCGAAGCCGTGCATCAATTAGACCGCGTCACCGATGGCATCCAGAAGAGTGTGATGGAAACCCGCATGGTGCCCGTCGGCCCGCTGTTCGGTCGGTTCAAACGCGTCATCCGCGACATCACCCGAGCCAATGGCAAGAAAATACGGCTGGAAATTCGCGGCGAGAAAACGGAACTCGACAAACGCATGATCGACGAGTTGGGCGATCCCTTGATTCACATGGTGCGCAATTCCGCCGATCACGGTGTTGAGTCGCCCGAGGATCGAATCGCGAGCGGAAAACCGGAAGAGGGCGTCGTGGTGTTGGACGCCTTCCACCAAGGCAACAGCATCATGATCCAGGTGACCGACGACGGCCAAGGGCTGGACGAAACCAAAATCCTCAATCGAGCGATTGAAAAGGGAATCGTTACCGCGACCGACGCCGAACGACTCACCCGCTTCCAAATCCAACAGTTCATCTGGGATCCTGGCTTCACCACGGCGGAACACGTTACTGAAATATCAGGACGCGGCATGGGAATGGATATCGTCCGCTCGAAGATAGAACAACTCAACGGCTTGGTGGAAGTCGACAGCGAAGTGGGCAAGGGCTCCACTTTCACAATCAAACTGCCGCTCACCATGGCGATTCTTCCCAGTTTGATGGCCACGATCCAGGGCGATGTTTTTGCCTTGCCGATCGAGTCGATTCAAGAGATCGTCAGCCTGCCGATGGAACGTCTCGACCGTGTTCATGGTCAAACGATGGCCACGATTCGCGACCGCATTGTTTCCGTGGTCGCCTTGACCGACATTTTCACTTGGCCGCAAGCCGCGCCCTCTGCGGAAACCTCATCAAACGCCGAATGCACGCTCGTGGTGCTAACGCACGAAGGCAAGGAAATCGGGCTCGTGGTCGATCATTTGCTGGGCGAGCAAGATGTCGTGATTAAATCGATGGCGGAGAACTTCCAGAACATTCCTGGAATCGCGGGCGCGAGTATTCTCGGAAACGGCAGCGTTTCGCTGATTCTCGACACCGCCGCCTTGATCGAAATGTCGGCCGGAATCGTTCAAATAAAAGACACCGCCGAAGCGGTGGCCACCTAGGAGTGAGTCTATGAATACATCCACCAGTTGCAGCACGGCGAACATGGAGCGCATGCACCACTTGTTGGCGTCCGCCACACATGAAGCCTCCGAGGCCATGAAACGTTGGACCAACGGCCAGGTTTCCCTCACCTTGGATGCTGTTAAGGAAACGCCTCTGGAATGCGTGAGCGAGGAAGCCGACCTCGGCGACGAACTCCTGACCATGATCGTTTTGACACTCGATGGCGAATCGGGCGGCACCCTGATTCTCGCCTTCGACGAAGAAAATGGCCGCGATTTGGCGGCCGCGCTCTTGAACCGCGAAAGGTCGTCCGACCCGGAATGGAGTGCGATTGAAAAATCGGCGCTCAACGAAACCGGAAATATTTTGGGTTGCGCCTATCTGAACGCACTCACCCGATTCATCGGCGTGGAGTTGGTTCCATCGCCGCCCTACTTTATTCAAGACTTCGGCGCCAGCGTGCTGGAACAAGCCTTGATGGAGCAGGCGATGTGCTCCGAAACAGCGTTGATTTGCCAGACGCGGTTCCAACGTAATGGACGCGAACTCAGTTGGGATGTGTTTTTTGTTCCCAGCCCCGGAATGCGTGAACGTTTAGATCAGGCCGTGGCCCGCGAAGCCTGATGCGAGCTAAATCGTTCGGACATTATTTGATGCATAGATTCTTTAGGATGTGATCGCCATGTCGCCTAGTGCTGTAGCACAAGAGAAAAAGCACGCTCCGGTCAATATGGGGCAGCACGTATTTGGCCAAGCGCCAGATCGGTTCACCTCGGTTTTGGGCTCCTGTATCGGGGTGGCGCTCTACCATCCCCGCACGCATACGGGGGCGTTTGTGCATGTTGTGCTCCCCGAATCGTTAGGACGCTCCGGTCCCGAAGGGAAGTTCGCCGACACCGCCATTCCCTGCCTGATTCGCTTGTTTCAGCAGCAGGGTATCCCGATAAGGGAAATGGTCGCCAAAATCGCCGGCGGCGCAAGTATGTTTAACAGTAAGGGGCCGATCCAAATTGGCGAGGCCAACGAGGCGGCGGTGCGTGAGAAACTGGCCGAAGCCAAAATTCCAATTTTGGGAGAGCATCTTCAAGGCGCCAAGGGGCGCCGCGTTGAGTTCGACTGTTCGACCGGAATACTACGAGTGGAAATCGCCGGCCAGAAACCGGTCGAACTGTAATTCGCGCCGAGATATCTTAGGCCATTCTGAATTGCCAATTTCGAGTTGAGGATTTGAACGTGACAAAAACATTACTTGTTGCCGACGACGCTCTAATCATTCGGGAAATGATCAAGGACATCGCGATCCAGGCCGGCTGGGAGATCGTCGGAGAAGCCGAAAACGGCAAGGAAGCGGTGGAAAAATTCGAGGAGTTGCATCCCGACGCCGTCACGCTCGACGTCGTGATGCCCGAATTCGACGGCATCTACGCCGTGCGGCATATCATGGAGAAGCATCCCGACGCGCGCATCGTGATGGTCAGCGCGGTGGATCAAAAATCGGTTCTCACCGACGCCTTTGAATTGGGGGTGTCCGACTTTCTCGTCAAGCCGTTCGACCAAAAAGTTCTCGTCAAAACACTCGAGTGCCTCGCCACCTAGCTCGAGAAACCATTCGGAAACCAAACGATATGGGTATCGCCACGCTTCGCAGGTTCGGTGCGTACGCCGGCATGGCTGGCGACGCTTTCCGTTTGCGCACCGCGAATTCTGATGAAGCCGCCAGAATGGCGCGGCAACGTTTGGTCGACCGCATGGGCGCCATGCGTGGACTGCCGCAAAAACTCGGACAGATGTTGAGCTTCTCCAATCACGACGCCGCCGACGATTTTGCCGCCCTGCAACAGCAAGCCGAGCCGCTTCCCATCGAGCAGGTGCTGCCTATTTTGGAGTCGGCTTGGCGGCGGCCCAGCGGCGAAATCCTCCAGCACATCGACGAAAACGCGCTGGCCGCCTCACTGGGCCAAGTCCACCATGCCCGCCTGCAAGATGGACGCCAAGTCGCCATAAAAGTGCAGTACCCTGGCATTCGCGAAGCCATCGCGACCGACCTCAAAATGCTCGGCTGGTTGAGCGCGCCGGTCGGTAATTTACGGCGAGGATTCGACCTCCAAGGCTATCGTGAAACCATGCTCCAAGACCTGGAGCGCGAGCTTGACTACCGAGCCGAAGCCCGAAATCAGGCCGCGTTTCGCTCCTGGGCCGATCCGTTTGTGGTCACACCCGGCGTCGTTGAGGAGTTGTCGAACGACCACGTTCTGGTTTCCGAATGGCGCACCGGCGACGACTGGCAAACAGTCGTCACCGATTGGACCGCCACGGAAAAAGAGCAGCTTGCACAAAAACTGACGCACTGGTTCGTGTCCACGCTGTTCGAGCGAGGCCTCATGCATGCCGACCTGCATCCTGGAAACGTCCGGTTTTTACGAGCAGAGGGGCGGGTGCGAATTTTGCTCTACGATTTTGGCTGCGTCTATCGCCCCAGTGAAACGGAACGGCTGGGGTTGATGCGGCTTATTCGAGCCACGATCTACGGCAACGAGCCGGTTTGGCCGCTGTTTCTCCAACTCGGCTTCGACGAAGAACACTTGGAGCCCATTTCAGGAAAACTCCCCGAACTTGCCAAATTGCTTTTTGAACCGTTTCTCAAGCACGATGCCTTCGACAGCAACCGTTGGCGGCTCAGTGAGCGAATGCATGTTTTGCTCGGCGACGACCGTTGGAATTTGCGCCTCGCGGGGCCGCCCGCATTGGTTTTCCTCTTACGATCGTTTCACGGTTTGCTCTACTACCTGCGCGGCCTGGACGCGAAAACACAGTGGCGCCGATCCTTCGAGGCGTGTTTGAACGCCTCTAAAACCGCGATCAACAATTTACAACTTCCAAACTCCAGATCAGATGCGGGTTGTCCCTCGCCACCGGCAAGCCACTTGAAAATCAGAGTGACCGAAAACGGCAATTTGAAAGTGCAACTGACCTGCGTGCCTCACGCCATCGACGATCTGGACACGCTTCTCGACCACGACCTCAAAGCGCGCATCGCATCGCAAAACATCGACCTAGATGCAAAAGTCCTGGCCGTTCGCCAGCGAGGCTACACGCCGGGCCCGGTCTTCCAAATGACCGAAGGCGCGAAAAAGATTCGCGTCTGGATGGAATAATTCTTAGGCCTTCACCATGCGTTCGATCTCGTGGCGTATCGATTGCTCGATTTTTCCGCGAAAAGCCATGGCGGCAATCGGGAGTTTGCCGTCGAGCGATACTTCGTCGTCGGTCACGGTGATCACGCCGCTGATTTTGAACCCATAGGTTTTGAAGGAATAAGTCAGCACGTTCTCCGCCCACGCTTCCTCGAAATCGCTGACTTGGTCCTGGTACTTCTCGCGAATCTTGCCGAGAAAACCCTTGAGCGATTCCACTGCCGCATCCTTGCCGAGCGTATGCGCGACATCAATCTTCATACTGGGCATTTCGAGTATTCCTCTGTGGTGTGAGCGTCAGATAGCGTTGCATTTCAGGACAATAAACAATACAAGGAGAACATTCCAGCGGCCGGTGGCCAATTTTCGCCGCGATTCACCGAATACACTATTATGGGCCCGTTCTCGAAAACGACAACGCCACTTCGGGCCGTGGCGACCTGAAAGGCTCCCACATTCGACCGATGAATTCTCCTCAAAACACACATTCCGTCGCCATTGGTTACGTCCTCTGGATCTTCGGTTTTTTCGGCGCCCACCGCTTCTATTTCGGCAACACGCTCTCGGGAATCATTTGGTTCTTCACCTTCGGGCTCTGCGGCATCGGCTGGCTGGTCGACCTTTTTTTGATTCCCAGCATGGACCGTCAAGCCGACTGGCGGTATTGCCCCGGCCCGCTCGACTACACCCTCGCTTGGTTGCTGCTCACTTTTCTGGGGCTGCTGGGATTGCACCGGTTCTACATGGGGAAGATCGGCACGGGAATCATTTTCCTGCTCACCGGCGGGCTGTTTGGCCTGGGTTATCTTTACGACTTTTGCACCTTGAACGAGCAAGTCAGCCAGATCAATAGCCAACTGAACCAAGGCCTAAAATGAGCGGCAGATGAAAATTCACCTAATACAAGCACGAAGCGCAAGCGAGTGAATCAGCAAACGGTTATTCCCGCGTGAGTGGGAACCCAAAAACTATTCCGTGTTTTTTGGATGCGGGCCAAGCTGCGGCGTCAGGCGTTTTTGATTTCATATCCTGGAAGGATAAAAGCAAGCCTCCGGCTTGGCGGGGATTTCATAACACCATTGCACGGAATATCTCTTGGACAGGCGCCAAGGTTAGAACTTATATCGGTCTCGCAGGACGAGGGCTAAATCGCCGATATCGGCGCCCGATTTCGTGGCCAGTCCCCAGAGGCGGCGGGCTTCGCCGAAGTCGGGCTTTTTGAGAGTGGCGAAATAAGCGCCTAGCGTCACCGCCGAGACGGGGTCGTCTTGTTTGAGCCACCGCGTGGCCAGCGCGTAGGCCAGATTTTCGGGAAGCGGCTCAGCCAGATTGACGGGAATGTTGCGGCCCCGCGCCCGAATGATGAGTTCGTCTTCGGTCGACGAGACCACCAAAACCAACTCGCCGCGAATCGAAATTTCGTCGTTGGCCTTCAGGCCGTCACGTCCCTTGGCGACGGCGTTCCAATACTCGCCGGCAAAATGCGTGAGTTGTTTGAGACGCTTGTGCATCGCTTTTTGGTCGTCGGTCTGGTCCATTTTTTCCGCCTTCTCCAGCAGCTCGTTCGCCAAGGCGATATCGCGAACGGCGAGGGCGTCGCGAGCGGCTTGGAACGTGGCCCCCAGAGAAGACGCTTCGGGTTCGGGCGCCGGTTTGGAAGGTTTTTTTGCCGCCGGCGTTGCCGCCATTGCCGGGGCCGCACCGGCCCCTTCGCTACCGGAGTGTTCGGTATTCAAGTAGTCCAACACGTTGCGGGCGTCGCCGTTGGAACCGCTGATCGCCGCCAACTCCGCGCGGGCTTGAACGTAGTTAGGATCGACATGCGTGGCGTAAAAGACGCTTTTGAGTAACGAGGCGCGCTCGGCGTTTTCCTTGGTAGTGGTCAACGCAACCGCCAATTGCAAGCCGGGACGAAGTTCGTCGGCCGGATATCGTTTGACGACGTCGCCGATTTTGACCTTCAAATATTTAGGACGGACTTCCAGAATCTCGATCGTGGTGTTGCGCAGAGGCAAACGCTCGCCCGCCTTGAGGTTGGCATAGCCGCTGAGAACGGCGGCGCCCAATGCCACGCGGTAGCGAACAAACGTGGCCAGGCGGCGGTACTGCGCGTCGTCGTCGCTGGTTTTGGGCGTTTTTTTCACCGCCGCCAGAAAACGTTGGGCGTCGTTCCATTTCGACGCCTCCACCGCAGTTCGCGCTTCGGCGATGGCCTCCGCCAGTTGCTTGCGGTCGGCGTCGGTCGGCGCGGGAGCGGACGGCGTGCTTGAAGGCGGGTTTGACGGGGAAGAAGACGACGGCTCGTTCGGAACAGACGCGGCGCCTTTGTCGGGCATGGCCGGATTAGACATGGCCGGATCAGACGCCGGGCCGCCGGGATTCCCTCCATTGGAAAAACTGTTCGCAGCCGATTCGTCGAAACCGCCGGAGAGGGCCTCTCCCACAGTCTCGCGATTTCGCGGCGGCCGTGTTGCCGGCTTTCGCGGTCTTCTGACGACGGTAGTTCGCGGACCGGAGGTTGGCGCCGATGGCGGCAAATTTTGCACTGCCAAATCTTGCTGGTCGTCGCTGCCGACGAAGTGCTGCACTGCGGCAACCCCGCCGCCGACGAACAGCAACGTGATAACTACGATCGGCAACACGGGTGATTTTTTTCGTGCTCGCTGACGCGCGATCTTTGAAGCCGAACGCGACGTGCGAACCTGCGGCCCTGCGGGCTTTGGCTGCGCAGCCACCGGCGTGGCCTGAGCAACCGCCACCGGACGAGCAACAACAGGCTGCGCAACAACAGGCTGCGCGGCAATAGGCTGCGCGGCAATAGGCTGCGCGGCAATAGGCTGCGCAACAACAGGCTGCGCGGCGAGCGGTTGCGCGGCGAGCGGTTGCGCCGCCAACGGTTGCATGGTGGGATTCACCGGCGCTACGGCGGCCATGGGGTCGGCGGCCATGGGCGCCGCGGGCGTCATCGGGCTTGGCGTCGTTGGTTGCCGCGCCGCCGCCTGCAAACCGGCGTCATAATGTTTCTTGGCTTGGGAGTCGGTCAGGCAGGCTTTGGCTTGGTAGAGTTCGTCCAACAGTTGAGCCCAGAGATCGGTTTGTCCCGGCCTGGGCTGGACGCTTCTCAATCGACCGATGGCGGATTCCGCCGCGGCGTCGATTTTCTCCCGGTCTTGCTCGCCCTCGCTCAAACCAAACAACTCGTAATGGTTCGGGCGCTCCCCCTGGAATTCGACCCCCAGCCACGTCTTGTAAAGCCCCGCCGGATTCATGCGCCGCATCTCCGCTGACGAAGAAGTGTCATTCGAGTCGTGAAATAACCACAAACTCCTCTAACTGACCATCTTACGCCGCAAGGCCAAATTCAGCAACCAAAACCCATAGGAAGAGGGGGTGATTGAAGGTTGCAGGCCGGTTCCCGCTCTCAGAAAACCCAGTTGACCCCCACACTGAGGCCTTGCACCCAGAAATCGGTGTAGTCGAAGGCGAACGCCGGAGTTGTGGCGCCGGCGCCAGCGGTTGGGTCGACATTCAAGTCGATAATGTCGCCGGGCTGGACGACGCTGCTCCAATACAACATTGAGTATCCAAGCGTGACATCAAGGTGTTGCGTGATGTGACACGAAATGTTCAGGTTGATTTCCGGAACCGCGATGAAGTCGTCGTTGGTGAATACGCCAATGTTGGTGGCTTGGGCGAGTAGGCCCGCGTTAGGACTATTGCCGTTGCTGCCGCCCGATATTCTGGCGACTTGCCGCATGTTGCCCAGCGCGACTTTGCCGATGAAGTCGACCGTGAGAAAACCGCGTTCGTGTTGCGCCCAAAGACCCAGCAGCCCGCCATGGAATTCGTTTTCGGTTTGGAAGTCGTCGAATGCGGTGAACGTACCGCCGCCGGTGATGGCGTTTTGCGTGGATAGGGTTATTCCCTCGTCGATCCGCGAAAACTGGTAACCGAACAGCAGGTCGAGCCGCGCGCTGGGGGTGGCGGTGATGAGTTTTCGCAAGAAAATATCGCCGCCGTAGATCACCGAGTCGACTCCAATATCGATTTGCCCGGCTTGCCCGGTCGTCGCGACAAGAAACGCATCGGCCGTGGCCGGATCATTGCTCGTATTAGTAAACGGACGGGCCAACGTCGTGTTTCCGTTGGACGACTGGCTATAGTTGATTTCGGAATTGCCGAGTCCCCACAAACGGCCGCCGACGCCAATACGCGTGTCGTTGTCGATCCAATAACCGAGCGTTACGCGAGCGCCGGATTCAACGTCCGATTCAAAATAGCCATTGCCGAAGAGCACATTCACTCCCGGCGCCATGACTCCGTCGGTGACCAGCGCCGGCAGACGCCGGCCCTTCCGCCACCAAGCCAGGTATTCCACGCCGCCCCACTGCGCCGGCAGGCCGCAGGCGGGCCAAATGCCGTCGTGCAGGAACGCACAGCCGAGGTAATCGTCGGAACGGATGGGCGCCGTTGGGTCGTAGCCAAATCCTGAAGGTCCACCCACTCCCTCTGTCGTTGCTTGGAGGGTCGCCGCTTGGAGGTCGGAAGGCGAATCGTGTGTTTCGTGCGAGGGTATTTCAGGCGGCGCCTCCAGCGGCGCTGCTTCCAAGGGCGGTGCGAACGACGTTGGGGCGCCGTACAAGTATTCTTGCAACTCATCGCCGTGGCCCACCGACGGCAAAGCCAGCACGGAACAGACGCCCGTCAGCAGAACCACCCACGCAAATGTCCGCTTGGCTTTGAGAACGCACATGCAGTCAGCCCCAGAAAAATGATTCGAAATCCAAACACCGCACCACTGGCGCAGTCCGACGCCGATAGACATATTCGGTTATTCGGCCTGTATGGATTAAGAGAACTTGGCAAATTAGGATAACTTTACGGGCATGCTTCCAAGCTACAACCGGGAGCTTATTCGGGACCACTCCCCAGGCGAGCAATGCTAGCGGACGATTGAGCAGACAAAACGTATTAAATTGGTCTTGCCACAAAGCCGCTTTCAAGACACATTGCTCATTCTGAAAAGAGACCTGGAGTGCGTCTCCCGCAGGCGAGGGCATGCAACGGCAGGATGCCGTCTTGTTTCTCGACTTATGGCGTGGTCCTACATTTCGGCGACAGATATTTCGGCGACAGGGAAGTCGCGCAACGGCGTGCGGCGGTCGTGCTCAGAAAGACCACGACCAATCATAGCACGCCGCACGGCCTCTTCCCGGTTGGCCAGACCCGCAAGGCGCCGCCGCATCGCAAACGGCGGTCAACCAAGGATGGAGCCATGTTTTCTCTCAAATTGTGTATGCTCGCAGCCGTACTCACGGCTGGGAGCAGCGACCCCGTGCTCTTGAGTTTTTCGTCGCCTTCGTGCCAGCACTGCACGGCCATGGCGCCGCTGGTGGCGCGTTTGAAATCGGCCGGCTATCGAGTGCAACACATCAACGTGATGCAACAACGATCGCTTGCCCGGAAGTTCCGCGTTCGAGCCGTACCTAGTTTTGTGTTGCTGGCCGGCGGACGAGAAATCGACCGCATCGAAGGCCGAACCGACTACGCCCGCTTGGCCGGTATTTTTCGCGGCGCATCGGACGCGGCGCCCAACCCGACCACGATTCGCGGGCAATCGCCTTCCGCGCCGCCCGGCGCCAGAGGGCCTTCTCCCGCGGCGGCGTATTCCGAACGGCCGGTTGATGTTGTCCAACAAGGGCTCGATGCGTCGGTGCGTATTTACGTCGAAGATCCTCAAGGCCGGTCGGTCGGCGCGGGCACGATTGTCGACGTGCATGGCGACGAAGCGCTCGTGCTGACCTGCGGCCATCTCTTTCGAGACTCCCAGGGAAAAGGTTCGATCACGATCGACCTTTTTGAGGGCGGCCGAAAGAAAACAGTGGAAGGCGCGTTGCTGTCGTACAATTTCGATCCCGACCTGGCGCTGATTAGCATTCGGCCGGGCCCCGGCGTGCGGCCGGTTCAAATTGCCGACCCGCAGTATCGACCGCAAAAGGGCGAACCCGTTTTTACGATCGGTTGCGATCACGGACAAAACCCCAATGTGTTGCACAGCCGGATTGCCGCGATCAACAAATATGTGGGGCCGGCGAATATTGAGGTGGCCGGCGTGCCGGCCGATGGCCGTAGCGGCGGCGGCCTATTTGCGGCCGACGGCCGATTGATTGGTGTGTGCAACGCCGCCGACGCCGCCGACCAAGAAGGGCTTTACGCCGCTTATGCGAGCATCCATCAGGAACTCGACAAACTCGGTTTATCGGAACTTTATCGTCGACAGCCGAACAGCCTTCAACCTGCTGAACCGCGGCGATTCGCGGCGAACACGCGTCTGGCGCCGACCGCCCAAATGGAGACCAACGACGGCGTGTCCGGCATTCCAGCGATGCCCGCCACGTTCGACTATACGCACAATCCGGCCAACGCCGGCCGACCGAATCGCCTCCAGACCGCCGCCGTTGCAGCCCCGTCGGCATTCAATCCGTCGGCATTCACCCCGCCGACAGACGCCGCCTCCGAGGTTGTCTATTTTGTGCGCCCAGGCGGACCCACCCAGGGCAACCAGGTGTTAGTGGTTCGAAATCCTTCCTCACGTTTGCTTGAGCAACTGATGCGCGAGGCCGGCGCTTCTTCGTCATCGCCGGTTGCGGAAGTAGCGCGCACGCGGCCGCGCGATTCGCACAGCCACACGCACGGCTCTCCGGTGATGCGCGGGCAATCGAAATATTGATTGCAGCGGAAGGAAGGAAGGAAAACACGCTGAAGCGTGAACTCCAACGGTACGGGCGTCTCAGTCGAGATAAAATTGGCCCAAGTGTTCTTCTCGATGGGCGGCGGTTGTCTGTTCGCCTTGCTGCTCTTTCAACAAGATAGTTCGCCCCAGCACGAGAACGTCGAGGTCGGTCATCATGAAGCAGCGGTAGGCGTCGTCCGGCGTGCAAACAATCGGTTCGCCGCGCACGTTGAAACTTGTGTTAATCATAACGGGGCAATCCGTCTTTTCATGGAAACTCGTCAGCAATTGGTGCAGCAACGGGTTTCGCTGCTGGTCGATCGTTTGCACACGTGCTGAGTAGTCGACGTGGGTGACGGCTGGAATCGAAGACCGGCAATGGTGTAACTTGTCGATGCCAAAAGTCTGTTCGGCTTCTGGGGCAAGATCTTTGCGAATGGCTTGACGCACCGGCGCAACGAGCAGCATGTAAGGGCTATCTTCGTTGGGGCGCATCTCGAAAAACTGGTCCACATATTCTCGCAGTACGATCGGCGCGAACGGGCGAAACGATTCCCGGAACTTGATTTTCAAGTTCATTACCGACTGCATCTTTTGGCTGCGAGCATCTCCTAGAATGCTGCGAGCGCCCAGTGCGCGAGGACCGAATTCCAGGCGTCCCTGAAACCAGCCGACCACTTTCTCCCGCGCGATTAGTTCCGCAACTTGCTCGCAGAGCTGTTCGTCGGAATCGCAGGAAGTGAAGACGGCTCCGCGCCGCGCGAGCGTTTGTAGGATTTGATCCTCGGAAAACTCCGGCCCCAGAAACGAGCCGTGTTGACCATCTGGCTGTTGCGGTGTCCTCGGTTGTTCGAGCAGTTGATGCCAAATGAACAGCGCCGCGCCCAATGCTCCGCCGGCGTCTCCGGCGGCGGGTTGGATCCAAAGGTTTTCGAACGGGCCTTCGCGGAGCAGGCGTCCGTTTCCGACACAATTCAAAGCCACGCCGCCCGCCAAGACAAGATTTTTCAGGCCCGTTTTTTCGTGAACGCGCCGCGCCATGCGAAGCATGATTTCTTCCGTGACCGCCTGCACCGACGCCGCCAAGTCCATCTCGCGCTGCGAGATTTTCGATTCCGGCTTGCGCGGCGGACCTCCGAAAAGATCGTGAAATTTTGGAGACGTCATGGTCAGACCTTGACAATAGTTGAAGTAGCTCATGTCGAGGCGAAAGGAGCCATCTTGCTTGAGGTCTAGGAGGCGCTGGAGGATTTTCTCTTGATAGACAGGACGTCCATACGGCGCCAGCCCCATCAGCTTGTACTCGCCACTGTTCACACGAAACCCGGTGTAATAGGTGAACGCCGAATAGAGCAGGCCGAGAGAATGCGGGAAACAGATTTCGTCGGTCAGTTCGATTTGGCGGCCCCGGCCGACGCCGAAGCAGGCGGTCGACCATTCGCCCACGCCATCCAGCGTGAGGAGGGCGGCTTCTTCAAACGGCGA
>QIKY01000092.1 GCA_003233175.1 Planctomycetaceae bacterium
CGTGACGCCGCCATCAAGGCTGATGCTGAACGAGTCGCCGTCGGCAATCGGGCCGGCAACGCCCGCAAACGTCAGGTTCGTGGGGCCGTTGGAAGTGATGGAATGCGCGGCAATACCGCCCAAATGCAGCAAGCCGTTGCCAAGGTTTTTCGGAACCAGACCCAGCCCCGCGTCGCGAATCTTCAAACGCGCCGACTCCGCGATTTGGTCCGCAGTAAACGCCGCCGTAAAGAAAATACTGGTGGTCGCGGGTTGCGTGCTCAGATTGCTATCAAACTCGAAGGTGACCGAGGTCGCGCCATTGGTGATGGTGAAACTTTCGCCATCGGTAACACCACCGGCGGCGCCGCCGGCAGCGGGAATTTGCAGCGAAAGATTCGCCGGAACACTGATCGAATAACCGGCCGCCGGAGTAAGAATGGCTACCGGAAGATTCCCTGCGTTGGTCAGACTGCTCGAAGAAATATCGATGGCGTGGCCCGGTTGCCCACCCAAATTGACCTCGCCGCCGCCTAAATCAAGAGGAGTGTTCAAACCGTTGGCGGTGAGTTGCACCACCATTTCCGCAGCGACTTCCTCGGCCGTGCTGGCCAGCGTGAAACTGATGCCCACGTTCCCCGGAGTAACGGTGGAGTCGTTATCGAACTCGAACGTGACGACATTATCTTCGCCATCGGAAAGGGTGAAGGTCTCGCCATCGCCAATAGCGGCGCCGCCGCCGGCGGGCACACGCACCGCGAACGGCGCGGCCCCGAATCGAGTGAGCGAAGTGTTGGAGAGATTGAGCAGTTGGCCGGTGCGGCCGCCAATGTTCAACAGTCCGCCACCCAAAGCAGACGGGTTCAGAGTAAGATTCTCGGCAACCAATGCGGCCACGATGCTATCGGAAACCATGGCTGCGGAGTCTCCGGCGGTGTACGGAATTCGCACGCTGCCCGGAGCGATGGCGGCGTCGACGCTAAATTCAAAGACGACTGGCGCGTTGGCGCCGTATTGAACCGAGAACGTCTCGCCTTCGGTGATGCCCGCGCCGTTGGGCGCCTGCACGGCGAAGGGCGCCACGCCGACGAACGACAGGTCGGAAGCGCCCAGGTCGAGAACATGATCAAAGTCGTCGCCAATGGCGCCCAAGCTGGGCTGGCCGTTGAGGTCAGCGTCGACGCGCGACCCCAAGTAGAGCGGCGAATCGGCTCGCAACACGTGGCGGGCGCCGTTGTTGGCGAACTGCGTGGGGAAATTAAACTGCGGTTTGATTGAGGCGTCGGGAGCGTCGCCCAAATCGAGAGCCACGCCGCCCAGGAGAATCGTGAAGCGGGTTTCGCCCAGACTCTGGTTCGGTTGCAGGTCGTTTCCGGCAAGGTCCTTGATCGATTGAACGAATTGCGAGGCGAACACGCCTTGCACGTCTGCAACGCCAGTCAAGGTCAATTCCTCGTTCCGAACGTCAACCGTCACGCCGGGGAAGCCGCTGGCAATCAGGGATTCAACGGCATTAAACATGCCCACGGCGAGGTCGTCGGCGGTGAAGGTGGCGTCGGGAATGAATTCCACCGGGAAATTGCCGGGAACGCCCGGCTGCCCAAATTCGGTCAGTAGTGAATTCGCCAAGTCGAGGGTGAAATCGACGGTTCCCTCCAGAAGCACCACCGAGCGATCGGCGAGTTGTGGATTGATGCCCGCGATATTGGCGCCCACCAACGCTGCTCGCACCGCATCGGCCAACAGGTCGGCGCTGTCGCCGTCGGCGAAGGGGATGACAAAATTATTAGGATCGGAAAGTTGGCCGTCGCTATCGAATTCAAAAGTGACAGGCGTCGTTCCGTCGCTGATCGTGAACCGGTCGCCTTCCACGATGCCGTTGTTGGCCGAAGCGCCGGCCAGGGGAATTTGCAGCCCCCATTGGCGGGTCACGCCGGGCATGCCCGCTTGCGTCAGGCTGCCGGAAGATGTGTCGAGCACATGGTTGACCGTGCCGCGAAGGTTCAAACGGCCATCGCCCAGGTTATTCAAGGTGAGCAACAAGCCAGGCAGCGCCGGCGGACGAACGCCCAACCCTTGGGCTTCCAGGGCGTCGAGGATTTTTTCGGCAATGTCGTTGGTGGCGTCGGTGGTGTCGAACGTAATCGGGATATTCAACGGGTCGGCCAGAAGGGCGTCGTTGTCGAACTCAAAGGTGTAAACCTGATTGGCGTCGTCGAGGGTGAAAATATCGCCATCGATAACGGCCACCGCCGCGCCGCGGTCCGTCAAGGCGCCGAGAAGCGTGTTGACCGAATGGCTGGCCGAAGCGCCCACATGCACCGCGCCGCCGGGAAGCGTTTTCGGCGTTAACGGTTGGATCAACCCGTCGGTGGAGGCCTGGGTGAGGGCGTCGACGATCGCTTGCGCGATTTGATCGGCGGTGTCGGGCGTTGCTCCTTGATTCAACAAAATTCTGATGTTGGCCGGATTCGAAAGAATGTTGTTTGCATCGAATTCGAAGGTCAGGGTGTTCACGCCATCGGTCACGGAGAATCGATCGCGGTCGGCAACGCCGCCCACGCCGCCGCCCGCGGCGGGAACTTGTATTTCCAGCGTTTGAGGAACGAAGAGGCTGTAGCCGCTCTCTAATTCCAGCGTGACCACGTCGCCTGCGTTGCTGGTGATGGTGAGCGTATCGCCGTCGTTGGCCTGATCACCGGAAACCGCCGTCACGACGAACTTATCGATGTTATTCAACGTGATCACATACACGCCGCCCGGCAGCCAAATACCGGCCAGCGGCGTCAGGCGAATCGTGCCGTTGGTGGTGTCGTAGTCGAACGAATAATCGACGTTGCGCACCAAGCGGCGGCCGTTTTCCTCAATCGTTATCGATTCCGGAGTGACCGTTAAATTATCCACGCCGACGCCGTCCAACGGATCGAACACGCCCGGGCCATCGTTGATCTGGATCAGGAACTGATCGAAGACCCCGTCCAGCCGTTGCACGATGGTGGGCGTGGAATCGATATCCTTGCCTTCTTCATCGTTATCGCGCGGGAAGATCAAAATGGGATTCGGTCCCACGATATCGGCGCGGTCGACGGCGCCGCGGTCTTTGAAGGCATTTTGCCCTTGGCCATCGGGCGTGTCGACAAACGGATCGTCGACGCGCAACTGCCCGGTGATATCGCGGTCGGGGGCGAGAATCGGCGATTCGGCCAAGCCGAGCGGATTCCGGACGCGAATCAGGTCGCTGCGATCACCTTGCGAATCGATAGCGCTGTCGATGGCCAGCGAACCGGCGGCCAAATTGAAATTATCGTTGGTGGGATCAACAAACAACGCTCGGTTGACCTGCGCAGGATCGTCAAGATCGATATCGAATTCACTCAGGCCGACGTTGGTCGCGGAGGCGTTGTCTTTGAACAGCGTGGCAATCAAGATGGTGTTGGGAACCGAAGAGGGGTCGACATTGATACCCACCATCGTATTGGCGACGATATTGTTGAGGATCGTCGGGCCGGCGTTGTCGGCGACGTTAATACCGATATCCGACCCGTCGACGCCGTAAACCGTGTTGTTCACGATGCGGCCAAACGGCACCGAAGCCAACTGCACCGAACCGTTGTTGGCGTCGCCGGCGAAATTAATACCGCCGAGAATATTCCCGAAAATCAGATTGTTCGTAATCACGGCGCCGACGGTCAAACGCGCGGTATTCAATTCCTGCGTATTGCGAACCGGCCCGGCATGCGGGTTGTTGGCGTTGGCGTCTCCATCGCGGGCGCCCGGCGTGGCGGAAATACCATACCCGGCGGAATTCGATACTGAATTCGAGTGAACAATGATTTGCCCTTGGCCGCGTTCGGTGTTGTTGTCGCCTTGCACGTTATGCAAGACCGTGTTGATTTCGTCCTTGCCGCGAATGCGTTTCGGCGTTTGGTCGATGCCGTTGATCACGGTCGTGATGGCGCCGAAATCGAACGGGTTGTAGGGCGTTGCGGCGGTATTGTCTGTTACTTGTCCCACAACGTTGCCGAACAGATTCACGAGCGCGCTGGTGCTCAGCACGCCGCTCACGACGCCGTCCGACAAACTAGCCGATATATCCAAGACCGACTGCACCTGGCTGCTATTGATGGCGTCGCGAATGCGTTCGGCGATGAGGTCGGCCGGCTCGAAGTTGCGGAAACCGATCGACACGTTGCCCTGGGAGACGCCGTCGCCGTTGTTGACGCCGTTAATGCGAGGACCAAGATCAAGGTCGTCGTATTCAAAGGTCAGGCTGTTGACGCCATCGCTGAGGGTGAACGTTTGGCGATCTCGAAGCTCCCAACCGGGGGACGCCAACAACGACACTTGCTCGGAATTGCGGCTGTTGGTGTCGAAGCCGTCGTAAATGGCCAAGCGAATGTTGCCGGCGAATCCGCCGCCGCCGCCGGGCGGAGGCACAACCGTCGGCTGTGGGAAGACCGAAGCCGCGTAGTCGACGCTGCGGCGAATTTCCAACTGGTAGGGGCCGTCGAGCACGTCTTCGGGACGCGCCTCGTCTTGGTCGAAATTCAGGTTGTCGACAAAAGTGGCGTTGCCGGAGTTGAGCCCCGTAACCAATTCGCCGCGTTCGGCGAAGCCAATCACCAGGTCGTCGATATAAACGCCTTCAAAGTCATTGAAAATGGCACGCAATGCACCGGGGAAATTCCGGTTTGTTCCGCCGCTTGGCAGGGTGGAGGCTTCGAAGTTGCCGAAGCCTTCGGCGCCGGGGCCGCGGCCTATGGCGTCGCCGGGGATGTAGGAGCCGTCGAAACTGCCGGATAATCCCAGCCGATTCAGGCCGAACTGGCCCAGATCGTTGCGGATTAAAGAACGGCCGATCACACGCACGATTTCGTCGGTGGTTTTGACCAAACGACGATCCCGGCCGGTGTAATCGTCGGCCAATGCGAAGGCGATGGCGTCGGCCACTTGCGCGTTCGACATGTTCGCGTCCAGCGGAATCGAAACGCTTCCCGGCGTTACGCCTGGAGAACCTTCAATGAACCGGCTGAACGGGTAAGGATCGGGGTTGAGGTCGGTCGAGCTGATAGCCTGCGCGTAGGGAATGTTAATTCGGTTGCCGTTGCGCTGCGTATTGATGTACGTATAAGGGAAATCAATTGCCACGCGGTCATCGCCATGAATGAATGGCAACGGGCCGGTGTCGGTGAGCGTGGGCGCGTCGGGATTGCTGACGTCGATCGTGAGGTCGTAAATTCCGGTGTCGCCGTTGGAGCCGGTGCGCTCAATAAACGGATTGAAGCTGTTGTTGCCGGCGCCGGAAACGGCCACGTAATAAACGCCCGCCGGAGTGGTGAAACCCTGGTTGGCGATCGGATTGCGAGTTCGGGCGGAATTGCCGGCGGTGCCGCTGGCCCGGAAGGAGAGCGTTTCATCGCCGGAACCGAGGCCATTAGGAGTTCCAAAGGCCACAACATTGCCGTTGGAGTCGAACAGCGTGAGGCTGGTATCGGCGCCCGCGCTGGCGAACAAGGTGGTGTCGGTCGAGATACTGATTTCGCTGCCTTCGGTGACGCGGAATCGGTAGATGTCGACATCTTGGGCGGGATCGAAACGCGGGAATTCGATATCCTGAATGAGTGTGGGGTTATCGCCCAAACGCGCGTTGACCGTGTACTGCCCGGCGCCATACAGCAGGCCGGTCTCGACGGAGGTGGCCAGGCTGTCGTTGGTGGACACGCCCACAACCGATTCATCGATCAACCCGCCCGTGCCGTTGTTCAAGCCCTCGAACACACGCGGAACAAAGTTGGGCTCCACGGCGTTTTGAATCGCGATGGCCACTTCTTCCGCCGTTTGTTCAAAGAAAAACGGCACGCGAATGTTGCCAATCGCGACGCCATCGCCGAAGTTATCTAGCACGCCGTTGAGGCGGTCGTTGTCGAATTCGTAGACGACGCCATCCACGGTGAAGGTGTCGCCATCGTTGATTCTCGAACCGCTGGGCGCCACCAGCGTGTAGCCCAAATCGAGTTCGTAGCGCGTTTGGCCGGTGACGATTTCGTCTTCATTGTAATTGAGCGTGGTGAACGACTGCTCATCTCGCAACTTGGCGCCGGCAATGGCGCGGAGTTCGTCGCCGGCGGTGAGCGGGTCGCCCACGTTGGTGTCGGCGGCGGTGTTGAAATCGAATCGCAAACGCACGTTCGAGCGGCCGGCGAACACGCCCAAATCAATCCTTGCTTGCCGCCACGAACTGCCGGTGCGCGAGTTGTTGACCAGCGGGCTGCGGATGGGAGCGCCGTTGTGCAGGTTGCCAGCATTCAAACGCGAGCTCGATATGTTGTTATCAAACAGTTCCTGTACGTCGGCCGGCGAAACAAACGGATCGAACTCATCCAACTGAGCGGCTGAATCGAGTTGATTGTTGGTGGCCAGGAGCGTCCAATCGCCGTCGTCGTCGGTGGCGAATACGCGGAAGGAGTCGGTGAAGAACCGGTTCGGATTGTTAAACGGGAGTCCTTGGTACGCAGCGTCTTCGGTTTCGAGATAGTAATTGAAGTACAGCGTGGGCAGATCGGCCGCTGAATAGCCGGAGAGGTCGAACGTGGCGGTTTCGATCGTGCCGGCGGCGCCGCCGGCGAAATCGTAGTTGAAGTTGTTCGCTGGCGTGATCGAGGGAGGCGTACGGGCGGCAATATTGTTGCGCGTACGACTTTCAAAGCCGAAGTACAGGCTTTGGGTTCCGTTCGTATCGCGGCGGCTGCCATCGAAGGCTTCCTCCACGCCGTGCCCGGGATCGTTGCCGCGAGCAGGAGTTGGATGCCAGAGGTTGAAGTCGAGGTTGGAGAATTCCAGGCCCACGACATTCCGGGTTTGCGTGTCGACGCTGGTTTGGTTGTTAAAGAACACCGGCTCCAGTTGGCCGGGAATCAGGCTGTCGGGATCGAACGCATACAACCGAGCTGTGCTGCCGCCGGTTCCGCCATCGATGCCGAATAGTAGGTCTTGAAAACGGCCGCCTTCCGCATTGCGAGGACCAGCCGACAGCCCTTCAAACTGCACACGCTGCGGGTTTCCAGGGTCGTCAGTAAAGATATTCGCGATGAACGTGGCTGAAGCGCCCAGAGTGGCGCGAGGCGCATTGACGCGGAACAGGCCGCCTTCGTCGGTCACGGCGTACATGGTCTTGCCATTGTCAACAACAGTCAAACCGGTGATTTCACCGCCGGAGCCAAAGCCGCCGTTGGAAAGCATTTGGCCAGAGCCGGATGTTTGCACCTGCAAGGCGGAGCCATCGCCTTGACCAACAAATCGCAACTCCAGAACATCAAGGAAGTCGACGTTGCCGTAAATGCTGGGCGTATCCTTGTTGACCGACCTTGCTTCGGCAATGTAGGAGTTGATACCCGCCGCGCCCGGAGTGCCCGGTGTGAAACTGTTCCATTGTTGCGCCAGGTTCTGCACCACACTGAGCGGGGTGTCGGCGGCGTTTGCCGTGTAGCTAACGGTTTGCGGCGGCGTGGTGGGAACGGTTAAGTCGAACGTTTGACCGGGCGCTACGAAGGGCACGCCCAATTCGAGCGAGGTAACAAGTTGCCCGCGCTCCATGATGGGCGTATTGGCGCCGGGGAAAGTACAAGCGTTGGTGGGACGCGTCGGGCCTTGAACAATGCCAGAGGTCGGATTGAACTGGTACAAAATATTCTTGCTGGCCGGAACGGGGTTGGCGGCGCCGGCGGCGAAATTAGCACTGACGTCCCGACCGCGACTGCCCACCGCAAACAGTTCCGTCGAACTGGCGCCAACATCGCCAAAAGCCGTGGCTTCGAAATTAAAACCTTCTCCAGGAAGAGGTGCGAAGGTTCGGACGCAATTGGCCGGTGTGCCATCGAAAGTGTCGATGCCGTCGTCGTTGATGAAGTTCAACGCAGCGGTGCCCGCGTCGATATCAAAAAACCGGCCAATGTTGGGATCATTTCGCGGCGGCGCCGACGACTCCTCTAATTCCGTTGTAAATCCAAACAGCCGGCCTGAATTCGGGTTGAGGGCGAAATCGCCGAAATCTTGGTTTGCCACCCCGACGACATTCTCCAACTGCCCGGTGAAGGGGTCGATAATATTCAAGCGGTTCGTGTTCAGTCCGCCCGAGTCTTCCAAAATAAACAGGTTGACGTCGCTCAAGGTGAACGGCACGATCGAGTTTTGGTCGATCAGCAGCGGTATCTGCTCATTGGCCACATTCGATTCGCCCGGCAGGAATATCTGGTTGGCCGCTTCCACGGCTTGGCCGAAAGTATTATTCCCCGGCGTGGGCAGAATGCGGTCGAGTTCGGGGCCGACGTCGTCGTCGTTATCGACCACGATCGTAGCCTCAATGAAGTTCTCGATCCGATCTTCCGCGATGCGGTTCACCGAGTTGATCGGCTCCAGGCGAACCAAGGGATCGGTCGGGTTCTCTTGGAAGAATTGGTCCATCACCGACGCCGTGCGGGCGTTCGAGGTCACGACTGCATAATACGTGCCTTCCTGAAGCTCCACCGTGCCGATGAACGGATCGAGCGGGCCATTGCTGCCACGCGCCAAGTCGTCGACATTGGAGCCCGCCAACGGGCGAGGATTGTCTTCATTGATGTTGGAATCGGTGCTGGTGAGCACCAACGTGCCACTGCTGTCGAACACAAACAGATTCGTATTGGCGCGGGCGAAGCCATCGCCGTAATCGATATCGAACGTAACGGATACAAACCGGTTCGGGTTATTGAACGGCAGATCGAACGGGTTTTGCCCCGCGAAAATGCTCTGCGTGTTTTCGTAGTTGACTTCAAAACGATAGAAATCGAGGTCGTCAAAACCCGAGTTCCCAGTGAAGCCGGGCCGCGCCGGCACACCCAACACGCCGGCCACGGATATCGTGGCTTGATCCGTACTCAGCAGGTTGCCCAGCGGCTGCGCGTTGGCGAGCGAGTTGTTCACGTCGTCGGTGGCGCCAGCGTTTAGAATTTCCACCGCCTCGCCAACCAGCGGCGAATGCGTTACCTGACCGCTCAACTCAATACCGGTGGCGGCGTAACGAATGTCGGCAAATTGAACGGTGGATCCGGGGAATTCATCGACTTCGCGCAGACGAATCTGCATTTGATACGAACCCGAGGTGCGGCCGCCAAGCAGGTCGGTATCGAGGTTCGGGTTGCTGCTCCGCACGCGCACGTGGTAGACGCCTTCGGCGGCGCCCGCCGGGCCGGGTAACACGATGCGGAAGCCGGCGTCGCGAGGATTCAAGCCGTAAAAATCTCGTTGTTGGAACAGCGATTTCTGCAACACGTTGGCGTTGATGACATCGACATTCGGCGGGTTATTCTCGTAGATTGTTTCCGCGCCCAGCGTTTCCTGGTACGAATTATCCGAACGAGCGATCACCTGACCAGACGAAGTAATCAATTCAATAACGGTGTCGAGCGCGGTATCGGTGCGGTCGATATCGATCCACACTTCGGTGCCGGGTTGGGCCGTGAAGCTGTAGACGTCGAGATCGTTCGGCTCCGCCAATACGCCGCTGATCTCGAAACCGAGCCGACGCGTTTCGTCGCCTGATTTTTCATCCGGCGCCAACGCGCCAATCAACTGAGCCGTATCGGGAACGGCGTTGGTGCCGGGAGAAGACGCTTGAGGATCTTCCAATTCCAAGACCACGCCCACGTTGCGATCGTTCGCGTATTCAAGAATCTGCACGCTGCGCCAATCGCCAGGACTCGGCGCCGTGGCGGCGCCATCGCTGTTGGTGTCGGTATTGGGCCGGCCGTTCGGCTCGAAGCCCGCGCCGACGGTGTCGTCGGCCAACGATGTCAGCACGACAGGAAAACCCGGTTGGCCGATGATGTGCAATATGCCGCCGATGCGGTCGTTGATATCCAGCGGTTTGCCCGTGGCCGTGAAGCCGGCGTCCGCCCCGGAAAGCTTGACCACCAAACTCTCGCTCGGATTACTCTCCAAACGCAGGCCGCCGAACGTGCGCGTGTCGGGAACATAGATGCTGCTTTGCAAAACGTGAACAATATCGGTGTCGTCCCAGACGCTTTGCGTGGTGAGAATGCCGCCGCGAACCTCCAAACCATTGAGGCCGTTTTGGAACAAGCTGTTATTCCGGAACAATGGCCCGCGGTTTCGATTCAAGGCGGTGAAGCGGTCGGCAAGACCGGTCGAACGGCCGAAGTCGACATTAAAATCACTGTTCATCGCGTTGGCGTTGATGCTCAACGCGACGCTGTCGTTATTGCGAACGATGTTGTTGACAAAAATCGGCTGGGAGCCGCGAATAAACACGGCGGCGGGGGCGTTGAAACCGAGGCCGAATCGGTCGCCGCCAACGCCGCCTTGGCCATCGGCATTATTTTCGATCGTGGTGTTGGTGATACGGGCGTCGGCCTGGTTTATTTCAAGCGCGTTGATGCCCACGGAGTTTCCGCCGATTTTTCCGACGCCGCCGCCGAACGTGATCAAGGCGTTGTCGATGCTCACCGAGCCCAACTGGCCAATCACGATACCCGCCCAATCGCCGGGCGCGGGCGTGGAGCGCGAGCCATCGTTGTTGGTGTCGAACGAACCACTGGCGCCGTAACGGTCGTCGGCCCGGGCCGTGAAGATGACCTCTTGCCCGTCGTTACCTTCGGCAATGAGTTGGGCGCCAATGCCCGTTTGAATGCGGGCGCCTTCCAGCTTGACGATCGTTCCGGCGTCGATCACGAGGCTGGCGTCTTCGCGAGCCCGCCGAACGCCAGTGACTTCATTCACCGTTTCATCGAGAATGCCGCCAATCGGAGCACCGCCGGCGTCGCGAGCGCCGATCTCGGTTCCGTCGTCAATATAGGAGGTGTCGACCGCGTCGAGCTGCGCGATCAAAATGTAAGGACCCACGCCGCCCATTTGGCTGCGGTAAATTCGGCGGCCGAGAAATCCGGGGTCGGCCTGTGGGAGGTTGTCCAATTGAATGACGCCGGCCGCATCGACGATGGCATCGGTCGGGCCGTTCGAATCGAACGGCGCCACCGCCGAGGGAGGGCTCTGCTTGCCTTCGCCGTTGACGAATGTGAAGCGGTAACGATAGCCGTCGCCAGGCAGGAGCGAGCCCGTCGCGCCGCCGGCGGGAGCGCCGAAGGTGATCAAATTGACCGAGGGCGCCACCTTCTCCAAGAAGGGGCCGCCCGGCGTTCCCTGCACGATGAGGTCTTCCGCCAACACATGTACGATATCGGTGTCGTCCCAGCGGCCGGAGACCGTTTGCGGACGAACCTGATTGCCGGCGTCGGTCACGATCCTGATGAACAAGCCATTGATGGAGTTGTCGCGCAGGGTGTTCGAATCGATATCGGGGCCGACGCGGTCGTAGTCAGCGGTGAACGGCACGGCAAACTGGGAGGCGGGATCGTAGAAATTCGATTCCTTGAAGCTGTCGGGGTCGGCCGAAATGGCTGCGTCTTGGCTGAACGTGATCAGGTTTTGCGAAATGGTCGGCCGGGCCTCGATCATGTGGATCGGCGTGACGGTTTGTTGCACGGAGTTAATCACGACCTTGCCGCCGCCGTAGCGAATATCAGCGTTGTTCACATAATTCAGGAAGATTCCCTGCCGCTCAAAGTTAGTGCGCGACTCCGCGACATCTTGATCGGTGCGGAATAGCAAGCCGCCCCAATCGCCGTTGGCGGGCGTTTGCAGCACCGAGGGGTTGGTGTCGACGCCGATGGCTTCATCGTTGAACGAGGTGAAAATCACGCTGTTGTTGGGCGTGCCGAGCACCTGCAGCGCTCCGCCGCTACGATCAACCGCCGGCGATTCACTACCGACGTTAACACTCGACAGCCGCGACTTAAAGATCGCGCCTTCGTCAATCATCATCGTGACATCGCGCGGAATGTTGAGCAGGCCGCCATCTTCAAGCTGCACGCCAAACGGCGGCGCGAAGCCAAGTTGGTAAGGCAGGTTGTCGGCCAGCGTGGAAAGGTCGCGATCTTCGCCGCCGTTGCCCACCACGCGCACGATAAATTGTGCTTCGGGGTCGGCGCTGGCGGTAATCGAAGGGTCGCGTTGGTCGGCCACGAATTGCAGGGCGGCGGAAATCGTGTTGAACGGATTGTCGAGCTGTCCATTGGGAACCGGGTTGCCGACCGCCGGCTGATTCGCCTTGTCAACATAAACGGTGGCGTCTTGCGGCGTTTGGCTGGTGTTCAGCGGCTCAGCGGTGCGGAACCAGAAGTTGTAAACGCCGCCGGGAGAGCCGTCTTTATCGCCATCGAACGCCGTGGACGAAACGCCCGGGCCATTGTTGTCGGCGTCGACTAGGCTGTCGTCGGCGGCGGGCCTGAAGTTCAGCCGCAGGTCGTAATCGCCTTCCGTGACGCCGCCCAAACCGGAATCGGCAACGGTGGGGTCGTACTCGTCGTTGCCGCTGGCGCTGACGCCCACATAATAAACGCCCGGCCCCAGTTGCAGACGAATGAAGGAGTCTTCACTGAAGTAGTCGTCGTTCCGGGCGATCAGCTCGCGCACCGGTTCGCCATTGTCTTGAAACACCACGTTGCCGTCTTCATCTCGCACGACTTGATAAATCGCGAGGGTGGTGTCGAGCAGGCTGGAATTCGGCAAGCGTTCCGCGAAAGTTTCTGCGGTGAATTCGCCGGTGTTTTGAAGTTCAAAACGGTAGAGGTCGATATCTCGCTGCTGGGGTCGGTACAGTTGCTGGCCGGAAATGATATCTTGATCGCCGGGAAAAACCGGCTCAGGACGCGCCAAGTTCGGATCGTTGATGTTCAGATCGGAATTGTTGCCGTCGAATGCCTGGGCCGTGATCGGCGGCATTTCAAAAGCATTGCCCAAACCCAACACGCGGCCAATTTGCTGCATGGCTTCGATGAACCAATCGCCGCCGAATTCGTCGTTCCATGTTTCGGCGGCGTCCATGATCGCGATGCTCCCGCCTGCGATGCCAAAAGGCGCGCCGGGGCCGGTCGTGACCGTGGGACGCACCGCACGCAAATCGCCGGTCGCGATCGTGATGCCTTCGGAGGCCGTCTCGACAAACTGTACGCCCAGAAACTTGTTGTAGAACTGCAAGACTTCTCGCGCACGTTCTTTCTGACGAGCCGTGATTACGTTGGACAGCGGATTGCCGAACGGGTCAAACCCGTAGTGCGTTTTGAAGTTGAAGTAGACCGTCGTGATTTCATCGCGGAAATCCTTGTCGCGGCCGAGAATTTTTTCTTCCACGTCGATATCGCGGGCGCCCGGCTCGCGAAAATCGCCCGGGAAATCGAACGGGTACGGTTTGGGGTCGATCGAGGAAGACACCACCACGCTGGAAGTGGCCAGCGAGGCGTCGATGCCCGCGGCGCCCGCGCTGAATACGACGCTCAGCGTCTGCGATTGATCGAGTTGGTCGTTCTCCAGGATGATGCGCGTGCCGTAGCGCGTGGCCTGCACGGAGAAGGCGCCGGCGGCATTGATTTTATTGGTAATCTCGGTGGCGATGGCCTCGGCTGTGTCGGCCGGCGTGTAATTGATGGCAATCGCCAGCGGATTACTCAAGGTGTTGCCGCCGATGGTGGTGTCGAAGAACTCGAAATCCAACGGCGTTCCGTTCACATCGGTCAGATTGAACGATTCGCCGTCTACAAAGACAGAGCCATCGCCGCTGACCGCGATCACGGTGTCGGCGTCGAAATTGGCGCCGAGAATCTGTTGGGCATCGGCTTGGTCAAAACTCGACCCCGCGTCGTCGGTGAGCACGGTTACCGGCGGCGCCACGTACGGCGTGGCCAAAACTCCGGGGAAACCAGCATCGCCTGGTTCGGCGAACAGGTCGGCCGCGTTCATGTCGACCACATAGCCCATGTCGGCGAAGGCCGCCACGGTCACGACGCTGATCAGGTTGGGCTGCGTCCGACTCAGCGAAGCCGTCATCAATTCGTTGGGAAGACGGGTCTCGAAAATGGCTTCGTTCCAACGCTGGTTGTCGAAGTTCGCTTGCAGCGGAACGGTCAGTTCGGCCGACTCGAAAATGCGGCGGTACTCCACCGCCGCCAGCGGGCCGGTGAAACGCGGGTCGGCCGTGTTGACGTCTTGAATCAGACCCATTTCCGGGAACAGGCGCCCAAAGCCCAACGTGAGGCCGATTTCCTTGAGCACGGTGTCGTACAGCGTGGGCACATTGTATCCGGCAACGTACCCCGGTGTTCCGGGGCCGTTCTGATGGATTTCCCGATCCAACACATCGGCTTCATCGAGCAGAATCTGGCCTTGGTACGGGATGAAGGAGTCTTTGCGGAGGTTCGTGGGGAAGCCTCGGCCAATGATGCCGCCCACGCCGTTGTTGTTGAACGAAACCGCATTGACCGTGATCGCGATATCGTCGATCAAACCTTCGTTGGGCAGATCGCCGATGATGATTTCCTCCCAGCGGTCGGCGGCGGCGCGAACAATATCTTGCTGGCTGGAGGTGAGCGAGTCGTCGGGGAAGATTAAATCGATCTCGAAATCGACATCCGGCGTTCCGGGGCCTTGCAGGTCGATTCGCTGAGGAGGCACAGGCGCTACTTCATTGGTGCCGATGCGCAGACGAAACGTACTGGCGCCGGCAGAGGGGCCGAGCAAGGCGTAAATGTTGTCGGCAAAAGTCAACTCCGCCGTATCCGACGCCGCATCGTAAACGATGTTGGTCGGATTAAAGACGACGTCGTCGGTATTGGTTGCCGTTTCATTGGTGAAAATGAGTTGATAGAAGGCGGGGTCGGTCGCGGAAGCAGAGTCAAGATCGTCGTCGTTGAAATACACAACGATCTTGTCGTCTTCCTGGGTTAATGTGTCGCCCACGCGGGTGATCGGCTGCGGCACGACCGCAATAACTTGCGCGCCGAGATCGAGTTCGAAATCGAGCGTATCGCGGTCGGTATTCGGATCGGCGGTTACGAGAATATCGCCATCGGTATCGCGCACCGCAGTGATATTGTTGACCACATCGTCGAAGGCGAAAACCTCGATGCGGTAGTTGTCGTCGGGCAGGGTTTCCTGGAACCGAACAATGGCCTGCGAAGGAGACTCGCCAATGCCCACGAAGCCGGGCGTGACGATCACTTCATTGCCATCGGCGAACGTTCCGTCGCCGCCGCTGCGCGTGATGCGAATGCCGCCGGCCAACGTGTTCGCATCCAGCCCCGTGGACTGGTTGAAATTGAATGTCAGATCGCGCGGCGCAATATCTCGGATCTCGCCAGCGGTTAGGCGAACGCCATCGTTCGGCTGCACGCCGATCAATTGCAGACCGGCCAGCAAGGCGCGTTCTTCCAGCGTCTCGATACGAAAATCTCGATCGGATACTGGCTTGTTGCGCCGCCGGCGTTTCTTACGAAGTTGCGATAACAAATGACGAGAACGTCGGATGGTCATAAACCAACCCTCAGATAAAGAACTGGTGGCAAGAGCACGTTACGTTGGTCGCCTAAGACAAGACCGAGGCGCGCCTAAACTAAATGAAAAAGACTACTGGAACAGCGGTCCTTCACCCCAACGCAACGAGACTGATTATAGTCGCGGACTTAGGGGCTGCAATCACATACGGGGGGTGCGTTTCTTATGTCACCCATTTTGCGTAATACATCCATCTTCTTTCGGATCTTTAATTTGTCTAGTGTCGACGGAGCGCATTTTCTTCGGCTGTTTCAAGCTTAATTACTGCCGGCGCCATGCCGATTCGACACTAAAAAAACATCCTTAACTCGTTCTTATAAAGCATGTTGCGACGATCTATTCTTCTCGACTCCGGGCGTTGTGCGTGTTATTTGGACGCACTATCTGGCCTATTTGTTCCGTATTATTTGCACACTTTCGCGCATTGCCTTCGAAGCGGAGCCCTTTTCGGCTGGGAATTACCCTTCTGTAGAGGTATTCCGGCAACGAAAGTAAGAGATCATTGAGCCGACGGGACGCCCGTCAGCTTTCGCAGTTCTCGTTCCAGGTTTTAGTCGGAGGGGATACATGTGACCATCGCGACCTGTGCTAAGTACCTGTCCAAGAAATATTCCGTGCAATGGTGTTATGAAATCCCCGCCAAGCCGGAGGCTTGCCAGCCATTAGCCGGTGGTCGAGCGCAGCGAGAACGATGCATCCCGGCGGGATGCCAGACGGCTGCCCGGGAAACGCCTCCAAACAACGTCATCATTCGCGCCGCCCACCGTTGGAGTTCATGCTTTAGCGTATTTTCGTCTCGGACGCACCGCTAAAGCGTGAACTCCAACGGTGAGCCGCTGGCATCCCGCTGGGATGCGAAATCTGTTGTTTATACATAAGTCATTCGACAACCCGCCAGATATTTTCACCCGGGACGCAAGATTCGCGCCATCGATTGAAGCAAGAAGGCGTTCGTCGCAGGCAAAAGTTCGTTACAAGCCGGAGGCCTGGCAGCCATTAGCCGGCGGTC
>QIKY01000113.1 GCA_003233175.1 Planctomycetaceae bacterium
TTTTCGATATCGACCCCCATGTGCGCTCACTCCGTTCGCGACATGGGGCTTTGGAATACAACGCCTTCGGCGTATAAGGCTTACGCCGCACAGCGTCCGACGGTCTAACTTGGAACTACTGAGTTTTACATTTGACGGCCGCTTTACCCCGCACGGCTGCCAATGGTTCGTTTAACGGCAAGCCGCAGGCGACTGCGTTTTTCCGTCTTGTCCATACGCGCTGGCACAAAACGCAGCCGCCTGCGGCTTGCCGTTAAACGAAGAAGTGCGCCATTTTCAACGGTGTGCCACAACTTGCGACGCCCCTCTCGGCCAAATATAGTAGCTGCCATACCTTTGTGGAATCCAACCATGCCGGGAGCAGCAGCCGTGAATGGGAAATCAGTAATACTTTGTGCGTTGGTCGTTTGCATGGCGTGCTTCGCCGATCTTTGCTCGGCGGGCGACCGCTGCGTGGTATTGGTCAGCGTCGACGGCCTCGCCGCCAGCTATTTCGATGACGTTCGCGCGCCGTTGCCGCAACTTCGCGCGTTGGCCCGTCGGGGCGCCCGCGCCGAAGGCATGCAAACGGCCTTCCCCAGTGTGACCTGGCCTTCGCACGTTTCGTTAATCACGGGCGCTTGGCCGGCCAAACATGGCGTGATTGGCAACAGTGTCTTAAACCGCAAGACGTTCGAGAAGATAACTTATATTGGCGACCCCGTATTCACCAAGGAGGAATGCGTGCATGTGGAAACGTTGTATGACGCCGCCCACCGCGCGGGGCTGAAAACCGCCTCCATCATTTGGCCGGCCACCAACGGCGCCGACACGCTCGATTGGTCGATTCCCGATTCTAACCAACAGCGCATCCACGACCGCTTCACCACGCCCGGCTTCGCCGACGAATTGGATCAGGCCGGCATCTCGATTCGCAAACTCGGTAAATGGGGTTGGGACCACAAAGTCGCCGCCATGCGCGACGCCACCTACGCCCGCGTGGCCACCTACCTGTTAAAAAAGCACCAGCCCGATTTGCTGATCGTGCATTTGATCACGCCCGATGCGTTTGAACACGATTACGGACCTCACGTGGAAGAGGCCTACTGGGCTTGCGGCAACGCCGACGACCGCATTCGCGAAATCTGGGAAACGCTGCAAACGCCGGAGCTGCGCGATCGCTCGACGCTGTTCGTCGTATCGGATCATGGCTTCGCGGAGTACACCCGGGCGGTGCAGGTGAACGTGTTTTTTCGTCAGTTAGGATTGATAAAACTCGACCCCGAAAACAAAAAGAAAATCATCTCGCGCGAGGCTTGGTCGCACAGCAGCGGCGGGTCGGCCGCGATTTATCTGAGCCAAGAACAGCGGAAGCCGGAGAATCGGCAACGGCTGATTAAGCTGCTCCAAGACCTGCCGGGCGTAGACGCCGTGCTCGATGTCGACGACTTCATGAAACTCGGCTTGCCGAACCCGGTGGAGAACTCGGAGCAGGCCGACCTAATGCTTTCGGCCAAACCCGGTTTTGTTTTCTCGAACGACGCCACTTCGGACGACCTCGTCAAACCGCTGGAAGGCCGGCGCGGCGCCCACGGCCATCTGCCTTATCATAAATACATGCACGCCACGCTGATCGCGGCTGGCGCGGGTATTCGCAAAGGCGTGAAGCTGCCGGTGGTGCAGTGTGTCGACGTAGCGCCCACCATCGCGCGATTGCTAGGCGTAAAACTTCCGCACGCCGACGGCCGCGTGTTGGAGGAAATGCTCATCAGCGAAGAGAAGAAATAGAAAGCACATGCTGAAGCATGCACTCCGCCAGCATTAGTCTTGCTCAGGCATATCGTTTTGCTCGGCAATTCCGACGGCTTGCGGCAAGCGTTTGGGAAGTATCACGTATTTTCGATCCGTTTCACTTTGTTGGCGCTGAAGATCGGCAACAATGAGCTTTAGGTTGTTGTTATGTTTTTCGGCCAGTGAATGCCGCACTGCGCGAATGTCGTCGGTAATTGAATCACGAACCATGGTGGTCTCCCGTGAGTTCTTCGGGCGTGCAGATCACTGGTGGTTCAAAGCCGGAGTCTCGGCATGTGCGTTCGATCCGCTCCCGCATGACGGCGTTGGCAATATGCTTAAAGTTCCACGTCAATAAATATTGTATCCCGTTCGCGGCGGCGATGGAAATGTGTAGCGCATCTCGCGGTTCCGTGTTTGGTATTGCACCGGCGCCGGTCAAGTGCTCCGCAAGGCGTCGCGCGGAATCGGTAATGTCGAGAAAGCCAACATTATCAAGTAAGGCCAATCGCTCATTTGCCGCGTCTGGGTCGCCTGCGCTGCATTCTTCCACGACAAGTTGAGATGCAACGAGTTGAAAACTCGATGCCGCGTGTTCCCACCAGTCGCGAGTGATTGTTTGTCGTGCGGAGACAACGGCGTCGGGATGAACGCGCCCGGCAAGATGCCCGATGAGCGTGGTTTCAAGATAGACAGTTGGTTTTGTCATGGGGTTGCGGCCGGGTAGCCATCGTTTTCATGGACTGTGGAAACTGATTGGTGCGCGACCCCGTCGAATGCATGCGAGATCAAACCATCGTTGTTATTCGGCCTCGCATACCTCGACATGACAGCGCCATTCTTTTGCTTGATAAACAAGTACGGTGCATCGAGTGCAGAGGTCGTCGGCAGGGTTCCATTTTACAAATGACCTGTACGTCGTTACTACCTCACGCTCGCCAAGCACAGGCGCCTGCGGCGCTATTAAGCGTTTTCTAATTTCATTTTTAGGCCAACCTGTAGCCGCTTCAAGGCGGTCCAGCACGCCGTCACTGACAACTGATTGTGAATGTAGTGCGCTAATCACACCGTCGACTAACGGCTTCACCAAACTGGCGACGTTTTTTGGCGGTGCGGGACACGCAAGTCTGATTCGAATTTCAAAACATCCACGCACAATCAAACACGACGACATGCTAGTGTTTCCAGCAGCCCACCACACTTCATGTGGTTTAGTGGTCGATGACATCGATTCGAGCGAAAAAGAGAAGGCCAGGCAGTTTGGAGGCAATGCATCAGCGCAGTCGCACAGACCCAGCGCCGAGTAGCGATGATAGTGAGCGTAAGTCTGGCCGCTCGGCGCGACCGGTGGCGCGGCGCATTTTCGTTCGAACCTTAAACCGGTGCGCGTCGCCTCTGCAAATGCGCCCGGACCAACATTGTAGATGAGCACATTTTCGACGTCACAAAAAGACTCGTCGAGCGATAGGTACTGAGCAAGCAAAACACTCTTCGGCGGTAATCGAAGGTTGCTGATATGTGTTTTGAGACTGTTCCGGGCGTTACGTAAATCTCCGCGTGGGTCAAACGGGAGTCGCCTTTCAAGCCACAGTTGAACCGAATCAATTCCCGACTGAATCTCGAATGAGCAACGCGACATGTGTCTGCCTAATGCCGATGAAAGCCAGTTATCCTACGTTCTGTGTGTGGAACGGAACTATCCATTAACATCACGTCCACTTGAAAACGCTCAATCCAATTCCTTAATGGCGATATTCCGAAATTGCACGAGCGCCGGGGGGCTTCGCCAATTGCCTTGTTTGTCTTTCCCGCCGTGGTGCTGCAAGGCCAAGCGGCCCTTGCTGGGAATGCCGGGCAGTTTCGCGTTTTTCAACACTTGCTTGCCGTTGAGCCGCACGGAGAGGCGGTCGCCGCGCATCGTGATTTCAAACCGGTTCCACGCGCCGATGTTGTGGTCGGCGTTGGTTTTTGGTGTGACGCCTGCACGCACTTCGGGCGGCATTTTGCGATCCATCCGATAGCCGTACACTTCTCCCGAACCGATGGGCCAGCACCAGATATTGACCTGCGATTTTCCCTCGCCTCGCAAAAACACGCCCGAATCGGAATCGGGAACCGAGATGCGAATTTCCTTGCCGCCGGCGCCCAGTTTGTGGGTTCCGTCGGGCAGCACGATCGGCACGCGTGTGTTGATGTACGGCGTTTCCTTGATCCGCCAATCGATGAGCAACACAAAATCGCCGTACTCTTTTTCGGTCCAGAGGTTTTTGTCGCCGGGCGCTTCGCTGGAGGCGTCGTAATCGATGACGCCGTTGATGATTTTCCAATGGCCGTTATCGCCTTCCGGAACACGCCAGCCGGCGAACGTTTTCCCATCGAACAGCGAGACGAAACCGTCGGGAAGTTCGGCCATCGCCCAACGAGGCATGGCCAGAAAAACCGTGAATGCGACGGCGCTACAAAGTGTATTGCAAAATGTACGGCGAATCATGGCGGCTGCTCCCATGTTGTTGAAAAATGCTGCGTTGATTGAATCGTCAGGCCGGCGCTATCGACCGGAAACGCGTAACAGCCGATGCTAACCTTGCCACGGCGCCAAGGGAAGCGCCGGGTGAACTCCAGCTTACGGAAATATCGCCTCGGGGGCTGGCCAGCGGAGAAAAAAACGCGGAAAATTCGGCTTATGAATATCGATCTTGAACAGACGCTGCTCCGCCTCTTTCACTCGCGTGTTCAGCAAAACGCCACGCGCGGGGCGGTGTATGTGGCCCGCGACGGCGAGTTTTGCGAAGTCACGTGGGGAGAGCTTTCGCGCGATGTTTTTCGCACCGCCCACGTGTTGCAACGGCTGGGCGTCGAACCGGGTGACCGCGTGATGCAGGTTTCGGAAAATCGTTACGAATGGATCGTGGCCGATTTCGCCATCCAGTTCGCCCGCGCCGTGCATGTTCCGGCGCATGCGCCGCTGACCGGTCCTCAAATCGCGTATCAGATTCGCGATAGCGGCGCCAAACTTGTGCTCTTATCGAATGTCGAACAAGCCCGAAAGCTTGCCTCGTGCGCCGACCGCATTCCCAGCGATGTGCGTTTTTTGAGTTACGACCCGGTCGAGGAAACGATTGGCGGAGTTGCCGTGGCGGCGCTTGCTCACGAGTGGTCGAAAGAGAGCGGTGAGTATGACGACCGTTTTATTGAGTTGGCGTTGTCGCAAGTCACGGCTGATAGCCTAGCGACTATTCTCTATACGTCGGGCACCACGGGCGAACCCAAGGGCGTGATGCTGAGCCAACGCAATCTGACCTCCAACACCCTGGCGACCTTGCAGGCGTTCGGCGAACGAGAAACCGACGTGCGGCTCAATTTCCTCCCGCTGAGCCACATATTCGCCAGAACGTGCGACCTCAACACCTGGGTGGCGCGCGGCTCCCGACTCGTTCTGGCGCAATCGCGAGAGTCTGTTCTCGCCGACTGCGCCAAAATGAAACCGACCCTGCTCAACGGCGTTCCCTATTTTTACGACAAACTCCGCCGCTACCTTTGCGAGCAAGGAACCGATCAAACCCCCGGCAGCCTCCGCGAACTACTGGGCGGCAACATTCGGCTCTGCTGCTCCGGCGGCGCCGCGCTGCCCGATCATGTGTTTGACTTTTTTTGGCGACAGGAAGTGCCCCTGCTTCAAGGTTATGGACTGAGCGAATCGTCGCCGGTGATTACGGTCTCGAACGAGCAGTTCGCACGTCGCTCGGCTTCGGGGCGAGTTATTCCCGGCGTCGACTTGAAAATTGCCGATGACGGGGAGGTCGTCACGCGCGGTCCTCACGTCATGACCGGCTATTGGAAACAGCCGGACGCCACCGCCTGCGTGATCAAAAACGGTTGGCTGCACACCGGCGATTTGGGCCGCATCGACGACGACGGTTTTCTGTTTATCACGGGAAGAAAAAAAGAGATCCTCGTCACCGCCGGCGGAAAAAATATAGCGCCGGTGCAACTCGAAGCCTTGCTGACGGAATCGCCGCTGATCGCGCAAGCCTTGGTCGTGGGCGATGGAAAGAATTATCTGACGGCGCTCATCGTTCCCGACCCAGACATACTTCGCAAACGCATCGCTGAGGCGGAATTCTCGGTAACCTCGGCGGCGGAGGCGTTGGAGCATCGTACCGTTCTGGAATGGTACACTTCGGAAATAGCCGAACAGATGCAGGAAGTGGCGCCGTATGAGCAGGTCAGAAAGTTCACACTGCTCGACCGCGGGTTCACCATCGAAAGCGGCGAGATGACGCCCAAGCTGAGTCTTCGCCGGGCGACGATCGTGGCGAATTTTCAAACCGCATCGACGCCATGTACCGCCGCGACTAAGGACCTGTCCAAGATCTATTCCGTTTAATTCGGTAGGAACCTATCGGACGATCCTTCAAGTGTGCGAAATCGCTCACGGCGCGCGGTCCCGACCACAATTACCTCGGCGGAAGAAGCATTTTCCTGGTCGGCGCGGCGTGGTTCATCGTCGCAAATGGTTGGCATTCATAAGGTAATGCAAATTCTCCGCCGCCAAGGAGCAGCAGCCGGCGGTTTGGCCCGTCGCTTGCATGGGAGCAGTAGTGGGGTGTTCTGCTTTTTTGGCCTCACAACAGCCTTATTGCAACGGAAGACTACACAATGACCGCCGCTTCCCCCTCAACCCACGAACACGACGTTTTAGACCGCTTCTTTAGCGAGGAAGTCCAGCGGAGCCTCCGTGAGGAAGACTTGGAAGCCAGTAAGAATGTGCTGGCCGTGATTATTATGATTGTCACCGGCGGGATGATGTTTGGAATTTTCGCCGTGATCATGTGCTTGGTTATGAGTTGAGCCGGGCGCGCGTCATGATTTCTCGTCGAACACTCACTGCGCTCGTTTACGCCCTGGCGTTTTTAGTGACTGCCTGCGCGGTTTCGGGCGGCGGATACGCAGTCGCCCGGCTAACCGCCGACGCATTCACCATTCGCTTACTGGGCGGCTTCACCGGCGGCTGTTTTTTATTGCTGGCCATCGATGCACTGTTGCTCTTGGGCGCACTGGGAATGCACGCCCTGGAACAAGAACAAGCGGCCGGTCGGGAACCCCGCGAATCGGAATAACACGCGTGTTGAAAATCACGCGCCGGCGTGTTTTCTTCGTGTTTTCTTCGGGGCGATGCGCTGTTGAGGGCGTGTTTTTTATACATAAATGCACAACGCAACCCCCAAATAGTTTTTGCCACAGAGCACACAGAGGCCACCGAGAAAAGAGTCGAGAACAATCGGGAACATCCAATGCATTACACTCTGTGTGCTCTGTGGCAAATGCATTGCATGATTTGTTCAAGCGAGATGTATTGCCTGCCAGCGCGTTTCAAAACGATGATCGCCGAAAAGCCGTGATGAAAAGACCATTTATTCCAAACTTGCCGTAGAGCGACAAGTACGATGGCCTTCCACGGCCGTCGAAATAGGATCTTCCGGATCTGACCGACGGCCTTGGAAGGCCATCGTACAACTTGTGTATAAACAACAGGTTGAGGGCGTCGGCTTGAGGCATGAATTGTGCGCTCAGTGAAACACCGCGGGCCGGCTATTTCACTTCATGCACGAACAGCGCGTTGTGAGCGGTGTCGAGGTAATCTCCGGCGGTGACGAAAACCACGCGGTCGCCGTGGGAGAGCAGGCCTTCGGCGCGTCCCCATTGTTCAATCAACCGCCGCAGTTCAGGACCGGTGTTCCAATCGGAGGCGTCGAGCGGCGTGATCCCCCAAAACAGGCACATTTTACGTAGCGTTTCCGGCGAGCGGCTGACGCCAATCGTGGGAATGAAGTCGCGTTGTTTCGATTTGACACGCGCCGTGTTTCCGCCTTTCGTGGCCACGACGACCAATCGACAAAACAACTGCGAGGCGATTTGGGCCGCGCCATAAACAACCGCCGAAGTGATCGGATGCACGCCCGCCACCGCGGCCACCGGCGGCGGTTTGGCAGCCGCATCGAACAACATTCGCTCGGTGGAGCGAATAATTCGGCTCATCATGGCCACGGTTTCGCGGGGAAAATCACCCACGGCGGTTTCCCCGGAAAGCATGCAGGCGTCGGCGCCGTCGAGAATCGCATTCGCCACGTCGGTTGCTTCGGCCCGCGTGGGGCGGCGGGAATGCTGCATGCTGTCAAGCATTTGCGTGGCCACAATCACCGGCTTGAGATGCTTTTCACAACTTCGAATGATTCGCTTCTGGACCACCGGCGTTTCCGCGACATCAATCTCGACGCCCAAATCGCCCCGCGCGACCATCACGCCATCTGATGCGATCACAATTTCCTCGAGCACTTCCAACGCTTCGGGCTTTTCGATTTTGGCGATCACCATCGCAGAGGAGCCTCTGGCGGCGAGCAATTCCTTCAACGCCACGATATCGTCGGCCGAGCGAACAAAACTCAGGCTGACAAAATCGATGTCGTGCTCGGCCGCCCATTCGGCGTTCGCCCGGTCGGCTTCGGTCAATGAAGGCGTGCTCAGTTTGACGCCCGGCAAATTGATGCCCTGCCGACTATGAATTTTTCCGCTCTCGGTCACGCGGCAGCGAGCTTCGTTCTCCGAAGTCGAGATCACCTCCAAGGCAACCGCTCCATCGGCCAAGAGAACTTTATCGCCGGGGCGCAATTCGCTAATCAGCGGACCGTAGGTGCTGGTCAGTTCAAACGCCGATTCCGCCGCATCTTTGTTCGTGAACGTCAACTCAGCGTCTTCTTCGCAAACCAAGGGATCGGTGTGCAACTGGCCCAGGCGAATTTTAGGACCGGCCAAGTCGAGCAAAATGCCAACGGGCGTTCCCAGTTGCTCGGCCGCAGCGCGAATGCGTTTCGCCGCTGTTTCGCGGTCTTCCCGGCTGCCGTGGGCGGTGTTGATGCGAAAAACGTTGACGCCGGCTTGAATCAACTCGCCGAGAGCCTGTTGCGAGTCGCAGGCAGGACCCACCGTCGCGACAATTTTCGTACGGGCGCGAAAAGACCGCGTGCGAAGCGATTCCCTGGGCTGCTTTTCGCTAGGCTGTGTTTTGTCAGACAGTGTTTCGGGCATGGGCGGAGGTTCTTCACTCGAAGGGAGATTCGTATGCACCGCGTCTGGCGGCGCAGCGCCTGCTTTATCAGATTCAAGCAGATTAGAGGAGAACATGACGTTTTACCAGCCTTGCTGAGTAGCGGCATTAAGCGAGCGGCGCAGGCGTCGTTTTCGGAAAGCGTTCTCGGACGCCGGCCTTGGGGCATGCGGCAGACCGCAAAACCACCATGGTCGAATCAGGCACTGCTACAATCCAGTCTACGACACTCCCGCTCCCTTGGTCGGTGCGAAACCAATACAACCATAATCTCGCTATCTCGCCGCAACCTAGCGCCGCCCAAAGTAAGAAAGCCGAAACATGCGTAGATCTCGCATCGTGACGATGTGCAGCCTCATTTTGGCGGGCGAAGCAATTTTCGGACTACCCTTCGCGGTCGCTCGTTATTTCGGGCCGTCGTTTCTGAATGTGTTTGGCATGAACGACGAACAGTTGGGCTGGCTGTTCTTCAACTACGGAATCATCGCGATGTTCGCCTACTTATTGGGCGGACCCTTGGCGGATCGAATCTCGGCCAGAAAACTGCTCGCCTTCGCACTCTGCTCCACCGGAGTTTTCGGATTCCAAATGGCCGCGATACCCAGTATCGGGACGATGAAAGTGTTGTTCGCCATTTGGGGCGTGACAACCATACTGCCGTTCTGGGCGGCGTTGATTCGCGCCACGCGAGAATGGGGCGGCGCCGAGCAACAGGGCGAAGCCTTCGGTTTCCTCGATGGAGGCCGCGGATTGCTCGCCGCGGGCCTAGCGACGGTGGCCTACTTCGTATTTCAGCGCTATCCCGATGAACGCACCGCGCTATGCACCGTCATTTATATGTACACGTTCGTGAGTCTGGGCGCGAGCGTGTTCATCTGGTTCTTCGTACCCGATTCCAACCCGTCTTCGGAACCCAACCCGTCCGAAAAACAACAGACGGCGTCGGACGACGGAGGAACGATCCTGCGAATCGTGCGTGTGTTGAAAATGCCATCAACATGGCTCGTGACCATTGTCATCGTCTGTGCTTATTGTGCTTTCAAGGGGACCGATTTCTACTCCCGGTATGCTGTCGCGGCCTATGGGCTGAAGCCCTCGCAAGCAGCTTTTGTGGTTGCCGTCAGCACCTGGATTCGCCCCGTGGCCGCCATCGCCGCCGGGTTCATCGCCGATCGATTCTTCACGCCCTCTCGCGTGATTCTATGGTGCTTCATCATACTGGTTGGCGTTTTCACTTCGTTCGCCCTCACAACGCCGGCCGCCTCTTCGGCGACGGTCGGAATTCTCTGGGCCTACGTGGCGATCAGTTGCGTGGCCACGTTCTCACTGCGCGCTATCTACTTCGCCCTGCTTGAAGAGACGGCCGTTCCGAAGCATGCGACGGGCGCGGCCGTCGGCGTGGTTTCTTTTCTCGGCTACACACCCGATATTTTCGTGAGCGTGGTTGGCGGTTGGCTGATTGGCCGCTGGCCGAACCCGCTCACCGGATACCAGGTGTTCTTCTGGTTGCTCGCCGGCTCATCCGCAATTGGCGGACTGGCCGCCCTCGCAATCCAGAGGATTCCCTGGAAACGTTACCAAGCAGCTTAGGAGCAGTCCCGAAATAAGTTCCCGACTGTAGTTCGAAAAAGCCCGGCATTTTCAAAATGCCGGGCTTTTAACTCGGTAAGTTTTTATCTGCCGCTCGCCTGACAGCGACTAGGCGAACAGTTCCTTGATCACCTTGCCGCCATTGGCGATTTTCATCGGCCGGCCGCTGAGGCTGGTGAAGGTGGTGTCGAGCGATATGCCGAGCGACTTGCAGACGCTGGCCATGACATCTTGCGAGGAGTACGGTTGCGTATCGACTCGGGTGCCGTCGTCGTTGGTGGCGCCAATCGCGATACCGCCGTTCATGCCGGCGCCGCCCACCGTTACGCTCCAAGCACGCGCCCAGTGGTCGCGTCCGGCGTTGCCGTTGATATTTGGGGTGCGGCTGAATTCGCCCATCCACATGATGGCGGTGTCTTGCAGGAGGCCGCGTTGTTCGAGGTCTTCGTAGAGTGCGCTCATGGCTCGATCGAGTTCGGGCAGTTTGGTATCGGCCAAGGTGGAGTGAATGCCGGTGTGCATATCCCAACCGCCTAGGTCGACTTCCACGAACGGCACGCCGGCTTCGACCAACCGCCGCGCCATCAGGCAGCCGCGACCGAAGTTGGTGGCGCCGTAGCGTTCGCGCACCGGCTCTGGTTCTTGCTCAACCTTAAAGGCCTGCATCTGATCGCTGGTCATGAGGTTGAGGGTTTTATTGAGAATTTCGGCATGATCTTTCGCGGCCTGCCCTCGATTCTGCTTGATGAAACCGTCTTCGATCAAACGCAAGGTCGCCATGCGCTGCATCAGGCGTTTGTCGTCGATTTTCATGTCAAGGTTGCGAACACGGCCGTTGCTATTGACCGCGAACGGAGCCCAGGCCATACCCAAAAATCCGGGGCCCACGCTGCCGCCGCCCACAGCCACGAACGGCGGAATTTCCAGCGAACCCTGGCGTTGGTCGATCAGTTCGTGCGAAACAACCGCGCCATAGCTAGGATGCTCCACGTTCGGGTTGGGCACATAGCCGGTGTGCATGTAATATCGGCCGCGGGTGTGGTCGGCTTCGCGGGTGCTCATGGAGCGAATGATGGCCATGTTGTGCATTTGCTTGGCCGTCATCGGCAAATGTTCGCAGATCTGGACATCTCCGCTGGTGCTGATCGGGCTAAAGGGGCCGCCGGTCACGGCGCCGGGTTTAAGATCCCAGATATCCATGGTGGAGGGGCCGCCGCTCATCCAGAGCATGATGGCCGATTTGTTATTTTTCTTCAACGTTTGCGCGTTGGCGCGAATGGTTTGCCCTAGCGTGAGAGCGGGAATCGTCATGGCGCTGGCGCCCGCCATGTGCTTCATGAAATGACGGCGGCTCATGCCCGTGGGATTTTTCATTAACTCGGCTCCTTAGTGAATCGCGTTGCCATAACGCGGTGTGTCGTTTATGGGTCGCACGTTTGTCGTTCGTTATTTTTGTCGTTAGTGATTGATGATAAACTCATTGCTGTTGAGCACCGCCCACCACAGATCTTGCAGCGCCGCGGTGGCGTCGCCCTTGCGGGCGACGAGCAGTTTGTTGGCGATCCCGACTTCATTTTTTGTTGGCGTCCTGGCGAGCGCCGATTCGAAGAGGAAGTTGATTTTCTTCGTGTTGCTCAAGTCGCCATGGGCGATATTCCATAAGAATCCGCCTTTGTCGGTGCTGACGGCTCGCTTGACCAAACTGCCATTGAACATCATTAAGGCTTGGGGAATCGTGCCGTTGAAGGTGGTCGCCTCGATGCCTTCGTCGTTGCCAAAGGCGATCACAAACTGGCGAAGCCACTCGCGTTTGGTGTCTTCCTGCTGCTCGTAGGAACCGCTCGCGTTTTGTGCCTGCGTGGCCACCAACAGCGATTCATAAAGTTCTTCGGCGCGCATCTGCCGCAAGTAAAAATGGCTGAACTTCGGCGTTTCCCCCAATAGCGGGTCGTCGGCGGTGTTGCCGCTCGTTGTTCGGCTGGAAAGCGAATACGCTTCGCTCAACACGATCCAACGCATCAATTCCTTGAGGTTATAACTGTGCTTGCGCAACTCCTTGCCAAGCTCTTCCACCAAAACCGGGTGCGTTGCCGGATTATGAGGACCCATGTCGTCGATCGGCTTGGTGAATCCATAACCCATGAAATGCGCCCACGTGCGATTGACGATCGCCTTTTGGGTGAATTCCGACCCAGCCACCATTTTCGCCAGTTCGCCGCGGCGATTGGCGTCTTCCAAGAAACCGCTGCGAGAAATGGAGGAGCCATCGACGAACACCGGGTAGGCAACCTTCAGCAAACCGTTTCGCAGTTCGTAATAAACCTCCGCCTCTTCAGGATTGCCGCCTTCGCCGGCGAAATCTTGGTCGATCAACTGCACGCCGGTAATATCACGCGTTCCAGGATTGAAACTCCGCAGCGCGGCGGTCTGGCGGAAAAAGGCGTTCATTTCCCAGAACTTGCGCTGCTTCCATTCATTGAACGGATGGTTGTGGCACTGCGTGCATTGCACTTGCAGCCCCATAAACACTTGCGCCGTTTTAGCGGTCGCCTGGGCGCCGTTATCTTCCAGCTTCATGGTGAGAAAGTTCACCGCGCCGTTGAAGTTGGGGGCGCCGGGCGTGTTGGATCCGGTGGCGGAAATCAACTCCTCGACCATACGATCGTACGGTTTTTCGCGAGCAAACGAATCTCGCAGGTATTTCTGCAAACCAGGACGACTGGTGAGGCTGTTGCGTTCCGTTCCGCCGCTGCGGCCAATCAGGACGTTTGTCCAGATGGTGGTCATGTTGCGGGCGTATTCTTCGGTGTACTTTTCTGAAAAAAGCAGGTCGGCAACCAGCTTGGCTCGCTTGTCGGACTCCGTGCTCCCGACATAGGCCACCAGCTCTTTTTGTGACGGGATTCGACCCAGAATATCCAGATGCACACGACGGCACCATTCGCCATCGGTTGCCGGCTTGGAGGGCTTGATGCCGTAGTCTTTCCAAGCCAGGCGAATTCGTTCGTTGATCAGCCGAACTTGCGGATAGCCAAAGTCATCGGCTGCCGCGAGCTTCTTTCCCTTGGGCGATGCCGCCGATGCGCCGGCGCCCGACAATACGAAGCCAGCAACCAGCAACGCCGCCACGGCGCGCCCTATGAAACGTAAACCTCTGCCGTCAAACATTTCGCCATTCTCCCGCCGGTGGAAAAGACTCTGTGGAAAAGACTCTGTGGAAAAGACTCTGTGGAAAAGACTCTGTGGAAAAGATTTTGCGGGTACTGCCTACGCGATAGCCCCAGAGCGATGACCGCCATCTGAAACGACCGCCTATGCCATTAAAACGCCGGAACGCCGCCAAAGTACTCACCAAAGCGGCCCGACCCCGCCAATAGAGAAGTCCAACTACTTACATAATAACGGAATACGGCCAAAACGGGAACAAAAAATCGGGTTCCGCACGCTTACACCCCCTTTTTGGCGGTGAATTCGTCGCGGGAACGCACTGTAAGCCGGAGGCTTTGCGGGCCATGTAGGAACAGTCCAAGAACCTATTCCGTGGTTTCGGCCTTAAAAAAAGGGGATTGCTCCGCATGTTTACGCAATGCACAATGGCGGAATGCAAGTCTTTTGCCCCTCCTGCCAAAAACCGCAGACCGTTGCCGATGGAGGCGAAGCGGTTGCTCTTTCATGCACTACCTGCGGGCATACCTTCAGCACGGCAGTGAACTCGGAAACGGTCGATCATGTTCCGCTGTCGGCGGCGGAAGAAACGGCTGAGTTTATTGCCGGCGAACTTCCCGAAGATCTGCACTCGCGGGAAACGGTAATCCGGCCGGAACTGCAGCGCGCAGCCCCGCCGGCGTCCGCCCCCAAACAAAAAACCTTCGCTGGGTACGAGTTATTGGAGGAAATTGCGCGGGGCGGCATGGGCGTGGTTTACAAGGCGCGGCAAAAATCGCCGCGTCGGGTCGTGGCCTTGAAAATGATTCTTTCGGGGCAGTTGGCGTCGAAAGAAGAAATTGCACGATTTTATAGCGAAGCCGAGGCGGCGGCAGCGCTGGAACATCCTAACATCGTGCCGATCTATGAGGCGGGTGAGCAGGAGGATCGCCATTTTTTCTCGATGGCCTTCGTCGAGGGGCAAAGCCTGAGCGACAAAGTGCGTCAGGGCCCGTTGCCTCCGCGTGAAGCGGCGGAGCTTATGAAGGTGATTGGCGAGGCGATGGCCTACGCGCACGACCACGACATCATTCATCGCGACCTCAAACCCGCTAATATCTTGCTCGACCAAGAGGGCCAACCCCGCATTACCGATTTTGGGCTGGCCAAGAATATCAAAGGCGACAGCAACCTCACGGCCACCGGCCAAATTATGGGCACGCCGAGCTACATGCCGCCGGAGCAGGCGTCGGGAAAGATGAACGAAATCGGCCCCGCCGCCGATATTTATTCACTCGGCGCCGTGCTCTATTGCCTGCTTACCGGGCGGCCCCCGTTTCAAGCGGCCAGCGTGTTGGAAACGATTACGCTCGTGATCGAAAAAGAACCCGTCGCGCCGCGTACGTTGAACCCGTCCACGCCGCGAGATTTAGAAACCATTTGTCTCAAATGTCTGGAAAAGAATGCCGAGCGGCGGTACGCTTCCGCCGGTGAATTTGCCTCGGAGCTGCAACGTTACCTGAACGACGAACCGATCCTGGCGCGGCGCATTGGCGCGCTTCATCGGGGACTGCGTTGGTGTCGCAGAAATCGACTGGCAACCGGGCTGTTCGCGACCATTCTTCTTACGCTTATTTCGCTCGGCGCCGGCCTCAACTACCGCGCCCGATTGGCAAACGCCGCCAAGGACACCGCGTACTTTCAGGAGCTCGCCCGCGCCTCGGACATAGCCACCAAGGCCGCCAAGAAAGCAGCGGAGGCGGAGCGGCGCGCCAAGTCGACCGCACAATACGCCTCACTCGTGGCGGGCGCGAAGGAGAAATCGCTGCGCAAAAAATGGGGCTGGACACAGTCCGCGCTCGACGACGTCCGACAATCCAGCGGATTGGAAACCGATCTCTCCAATCCTGAAGAGTTGCGCAGCCTAGCGGCGGGCGCCTTCGCCGCATTCGATTTCACTCCCGAAGCCGTGCTTGCCGCCGATATCAACACCGCCGCCATCGCCTTCAGCCCCGACGGGCGTTGGCTGGCGGCGGGTGAATTGAAACATGGCCTGGCGCCCAAGGTTTTGGTGTACGATACGCAAACACACGCATTGGCTGCACAGTATTCATTTTCCAATCTGAGCCTTTCGGCTGTCGCCAAATTGTTTTTGCATAAAAAACATGCCTATCACGATGGTATTCGTTGTTTGGCGTTTAGCTCCGATGGCCGCTGGCTGGCGGCGGGCGCCCGGTTTGGGCGGCTGTTGGTTTGGGATACGCAGGAGGAATCGCCCACGCCGCGAAGTTGCCAAGCCTTTGCCGACGACGAAGAGGTTTTTGAACTTTATTTTGGGCCGCACGATGCCTCCGTTTTGGCTCGTTCAAAAACGGGGACGCTAGGCCGGTGGGCGTTTCTTTCCGATGCCCAAGCTGTGGAGTTACATTCTTCGATTTCTTCGTTCGATGTTTCCGCCGCGCGAGGTATTGCAGTCACGCTGGGAGAGACACACCTAAAGATTCACGATCTTACCGACTTGAATCGAACCAAAACGGCGCCTGTTGGCGAGGCGGATTTCGTGCGTTTTAGTCCGCCGGGAGATTATTTCGCCACGCGTATCGAAGTCGGCGCCTTTGCGCTGTTGAGCGCCCGCACTCTTTTACCTATCGGAACACTACGAAAACCTGATGGCGGGATTGGCTGGCTCGATCAAATTTCGTTTCTGCCAAACGGAAGCGTGCTCGCCGTATCGGGGAGTTCAGAGGTTGGTTTTTTTTCCCCGCATTCCGAGCGTTGGCTGGGGGAAATATTAGTCGCCAATAGTGATCAGTTGAGAGCGACTTTTAGTCCGACCGGCGGCCAGTTCGCAATGATCGGCACGAACGAGAAGGTGCAACTCTACCGTGTGCGCGTGGAGGATTGTGTTGCTGTCGTGGCGCAACAAGACAGCCAACTGCAAGATGTCGCCTGGAGCGCCGACAGCCACAAAATTACCTGCCTGACCACCGAGCAAATCTACTTGAAAACCGAGCACTTTCGTTTACGGCGGCTCAACCAGTGGGATATCGAATCCGGGCAATTACTCAGCGAGCAAACCGTAACCGGTATTAGCGTCGAGGAAGAACCCGGAGTTCACTACTTGCATGCAACGCCCCATAAAAACGAATTTGTTTCCACACTGGCTGGGGCGGGCCTGTTGGTTTCGTCCGTTCAAAACGGCCGGTTGCGCGCCGACCGCTTGGCGAACGCCCACGGCGTCAGCTCGCTGAACGTCCAGCAAGGCCTGCTTTCCGTCGCCGCGCCGGGGGCGAAGCATGCCATCGTCGACGACGCCGACGCTTCCAATGGCAAGGCGCTGCGTATCGAGCAGGCGGAAAAAAAATGGCGTATCAATGTCGACCTATCGAAGATCGCCATTCCCGACGCCCCCGACGATTGGCTTCTCTACGTCGTCCTTAAAATAGAATCTCCCAGTCCGGTAGGCCCTGTGTTGCAAACGCATCTTGAAGCCAAGGGGAATCATTATACGGTGGCGGCCCAACACCTTTCCTCCGGCGGCGCCTACGATGTGCTCCCGGTTGCGAACGTCCATCGAAAAGACTGGCCGGCCCTGCAAATTTCCTTCGAGTCGGCCGAGGGTGCTCCAAACGGCGCCATCGTTTGGATCGATCGGCTGATCATCGCGCCCGAGAGCCACATCCACCCAAAATCGAAACCGTTGGGACCGCTGGCTTTTTCTCCCGACGGAACCCGCTTGTGGCTGGTGAACAACGAAATGGAGCTGGTCGGCTTGACCTACCCCGCGTTGCAGCGACAAGCTTCATGGAGGAGCGCCGTTTCCGATACTGCTCAGAAATCCATCACTTCCTTAACGGCCGGAAACACCTGGACCATCGCCGGCGGCGATGATGGCGATCTGCGGTTCTTGAAAAACGGAAAATATCACAATACCGTCAAGGGACCGGGCGGCGAAATTGTCGCCTTGGCGTTTGCGGCCGATGAAAAGTCCGTCGTGTTGGGAACCGCGACCGGCGCCATTCGAATCGTTGCTGTTCCCAGTGGTCAAACGATTGCCGACCTGCCCGAACAAGAGCTGGAAATTACCTCGCTCGCACTCAGTTCCGATGGCGTCACGCTGATGATCGCCTCCAACGACCAAGCGGCTCAAATATGGCGCCGCCGGGGCGAAGGCTACCGGCGGTATGTTCGCCTGCCTCTCGATGGGCAAAACTCGCAGCTTCGCCTCTCGCCCGATGGCGCCAAGTTGGTCATTTTTTCCCGAGGCCATTCGGGTGTTCGCCTCTGGCGTTTAGATCGCCTGAAAAAACGATTTCAAAAATTGGGGATTTCCGAGGAGTAACACTTCGCCGGAATCCAACGCGTAATTCCGGAACCGTTCATTACGCCGCAGAAAATTGCGATAACATCTAGCCGATAGAGCAAAATCCGTGAACGGTTAGGTAATTCCCGATCAAGCCGTGCAATTCTGTCGCGAGGCGGTTAGAATCGGCCAAGGACCGTTCGAGAAATGTTTATCTGATTTGCATGGGCCAGGAAGGAATTTATCAGTAGTTATTTGTCATTCGTCATTGCGTTTTGAAAAAAGAGAAACAAAGCTGCGAGGCAAACAAATGGCCAATGACAAATGACCATTAACTATTGACAAATGACTTTGCCTATTCCCGGAGACGGCGCTAAACGTTCCGAACGGTCCTACTCCAATCAATGCCTTGTTCCCGCCTTTCGTCCTTCCTCAATACCGCCCAGGAGCCGCCCTATGAGACGCGCCCGCTGTTTGCTCGTCGCCGTTGTTGCCGGCCTATTCACGGCGCCCGGTTTTGCCGCCGATTGGCCGACCTACCAACAAAGTAACTCCCGGCTGGGCGCCAGCGCCGCGAAACTCAACACGCCGCTGCATCTGCAATGGACCTACATCGCGCCCGCCGCGCCGCAAACGGCGTGGGAAGCGCCGCGCGTCGCGCCGATTGAAGGCAAACTCATGCGAAGCCGCGTGAATTTTGACGACGCCTTTCAAGTCGCGGTTGTGGAAGGGCGCGTATTCTTCGGCTCATCGGTCGACCACAACGTCTATTGCTTCGACGCCAACACTGGTCAAACCTATTGGACATTCCCCACCAACGGCCCCGTTCGCCTTTCGCCCACGATTTGGCAAGGCAAGGCGTATTTCGGCTCCGACGACGGTTTCATTTACTGCGTGCAAGCCGGGAATGGCAAGTTGGTTTGGAAGATGCGGGTCGGTCCTGAGGAAGACAGGCTGTTGGCGCGAGGCCAGATGATCTCGCGTTGGCCGGTTCGCACCGGTGTGTTGATTGATGACGGCGTGGCGTATTTCGGCGCGGGCGTCTTCCCGCATGAGCGGGTGTACTTGTGCGCGGTCGACGCCGCCAGCGGCAAACTCATTTGGCGCAACGACCACCTCAGTGAGCAAGACGCCGGCCGCAACGACCTCACGCCGCAGGGTTATCTGCTCTGCAACGACGAACTGCTGTTCGTGCCGTCCGGCCGTTCGATGCCGGCGGCGTTCGATCGAAAAACGGGCGAGCAGGTTTACAAACGCACTTATAGCTGGCGCAGCACGGCCGGCGGCGTGGTGGGCGGAACCAAGGCCCTTTTGGCCGATGGCCAACTCTACAGCGGAGGCGCGCATCATTTTCTCGCGCTCGACCAAAAAACCGGTTCGGTGGGCTTTGCTTTTATCAGCGGGCATCAACTGGCCATTTCGGAAAATATGGCCTTCGTGACCGATGGCAAGCGAATCGCCGGGTTGGATCGTATCACGCACGCCAAGGCGACCGTCGAGCGGCAGAAACGCAACTTGGAGTTGTACGCCGTCGAACGCAACCGCAGCAAACTCAAGCCCGATGAATATCGTGAGCAGGTCAATGTGTTGGCCAAGAAAATCGGCCAGCTTTCCAAGGTGGGCGAAAAGTGGTCGACCGAAACCACCTGCGATGAAGCCGTAATCGTCTTGCAAGGTTTGGTGATTGCCGGCGGCGTGAACGAAGTTTCCGCCTTCGATTCCAACGACGGCCGCAAGGTGTGGTCGGCCAAGGTTGAGGGCAAGGCGCGCGGCTTGGCCGCGGCGGACGGATACCTGATCGTGAGCACCGACGCGGGGCGTGTCTACTCGTTTGCCTCCGCCGACCAAACACCGCTGGCCCAGCAACCCAAAACGCTCCCGCTACTCAGCAGTACGCCTTATCCGCAAGACGAACTTTCAGGCATGTACGCCCAGGCGGCCGAGGAAATTCTTCGCCGCAGCGGCCAAACGCAAGGCTTTTGTTTGGTTTATGGCGCCGAAAATGGCCGCTTGGCGTACGCGTTGGCCAAACGCAGCGCCTTGAAAATCATCGGTTTGGAAAAAGATCCCGCCAAGGTCGCGGCAGCGCGCCAAGCACTCACGGCGGCCGGTGTTTATGGAGACCGCGTCACGATGTTGGCATATTCCGGCGGCGAAACACATCTTTCCAATTATTTCGCCAACCTGATCGTTTCCGACACCCTGCTACTCACCGGCGCGCTTCCCGACGCGCCGCACTTCATGGCCAGGCACTTAAAACCGTGTGGCGGCGTGGTTTTGTGGGGCGCGCCCGAAGCGGCGCCAGGCGCGGGAAAGCTTTCATCGCAAATGCTGCAAGGCCAACTGTCGGGCCTTGGTTTGGGAGATCAAACCTTGGCCAGCCGGGCCGATGGCCATTGGGCCCAACTCACGCGGGGGAAACTCCCCGGCGCCGGGAGTTGGTCGCACCAATACGGCGATGTCGCGAACACGAACAACAGCTTCGACTACCGCATCAAGGGAGGACTTGGCGTCTTGTGGTATGGCGACCCAGGGCCGTCGAAAATCATCAATCGTCATGAAGCCTCCACGGCGCCGCTCTCCACCAACGGCCGCATGTTCATTCAGGGCCTCGATAGCGTGATGGCCTACGACGCCTACAACGGAACCTTTTTGTGGGAGTTCAAAAATCCCGGGGCCTTGCGAACGGGCGTCTTCAATAATGAAGAGACCAGCAATTTGGCCGCCAGCGATGACGACCTCTTCATCGCCGTGGACGACACCTGCACGCGGCTCGACGCCGCCACCGGCAAGGTGTTGGCGGTCTACAAAACGCCGAAATCGCGAGACGATATTCCTCGCGCCTGGGGATATGTGGCTTATTACGACGGCCTGTTGATCGGCACCAGCACGGTGCGCAGCGAACTGGCCCGCTCGTTGCGCCGGCGGGGACGCTTGGTCGACAGCCAAACCGACGCCATCTTCGCCTTCGACCTAAAAACCGGCAAACGCATTTGGACGCACCGCGGCGCGAATATTTTGCACACCACGATCGCGATCAACAACGACCGCGTGTTTTACATCGACAGCTCGATCACCAAGGAGGAACGAGCGGCGCTGCTTCGCCAAGATAAAACGGCGTTGCGCAAACTCGCCGGCGCCGCCGCCAAGAAGGCGGAAGAAGACATGAAAAAGGTCGACGTACGGCTGGCCGTCGCGATTGACGCCCGCAGCGGAAACAAGCTTTGGTCGAAAGCCGTCGACGTCACCGATTGCAGCCGCGTCGGCATTGGCGGCGGCGCCCTCACACTCATGGCCCACGATGGCCACGTGCTGATTTGCGGCGCCAACGCCAACGGCCATTATTGGCGCCAGTTCCTGTCTGGGCAGTTCAGCCGCCGGCGGCTGCTGGTGCTCGACGCCGCCAGCGGGGAAAAAATGTGGTCTAAAGACGCCGACTACCGCCACCGGCCGATCATCGTGGAGAATGAAATTATTGCCGAACCGTGGGGTTTCGACCTCCACACCGGCAAACAAAAAACCAAGCCGCACCCGATCACCGGCAAGGAAGAGCCCTGGCAGTTTGTTCGGCCAGGACACCACTGCGGCGCCATCACCGGAGCGCCCAACATGCTCTTCTTCCGCTCCTACTTCACCGGCTACTACGACCTCTACTCCGACGGCGGCACCAAGCACTTCGCCGGGCAGCGGATGGGTTGCTGGGTGAACGCCGTCTCTGGAAACGGCTTGCTGATGGTGCCGGAAGCCAGCGCGGGTTGCGTGTGTTTGTTCTCGATCGCCTCCACGGTCGTGATGGAGCCGAAAACGGTGAGTGATTCCTGGGGCATTTACACCGCCCAGGGTTTGGTCACGCCGGTCAAGCGGTTGTTGTTGAATCTTGGCGCGCCCGGCGACCGTCGTAGCGATCTGGGCGAAATGTGGCTGGGTTATCCTCGCCCCAATTCGCGCGCTGGGTTGGACCTGCCCTACGATATCCAGGCGAAAATCGCCCCCGGCGGCGGCTATTACGCGCGGAGTTCGGTAACGTCGGGCATCGCCTCCGATACGCCCTGGGTTTACGCCTCCGGCTTGCGCGGCCTGACAAAATGCACCATTCCCCTGCTCGACGGCAAAGGCCCGGCGGCCGCTTATCGTGTCAAACTGCACTTCGCCGCCCTCAATGAAGCCGACGGGAAAGCCGCCTTCACAATCAAACTCCAAGGCCAGGAAGTTGAAAAAGACTTCCAAATCGTCAAGGAAGCCGGCGGATTGCACACGGTGGTTGTTCGTGAATACCCGATTCAAGTCACGAAAGACCTAATCATCGAACTCATACCGAACAACAACGCCAAGCTGCCGGTGTTGAGCGCTATCGAAGCCGTTCGAGAAGAATAAGAAAGTGTGGAAAAATACTTCCCCGTTCAGAAGCCCGGCTTTTTGAAAAAGCCGGGCTTCTCGCACTGGCTGCATAATCGGCATATTCCGCACTTTTTCTCTAAAGCGCCCGGACTGAAGGCCCGATAGTTTTGGCACGGGAGGCGGTGCGCCTCAGTGATCAAATCTTGTGGAGACCTTCGTCATGTTTCGCTCGCTGTCGCTATTGCTGGCCTTGGCTCCCGTGGTTCTTTGCAGCGCTGGCTGCTCGATGTTGTCTGCTCCCGACGACTACGCCTACGGCGCCTATGGCAGTGTCATGCCGCGCGGCGATCGGTTTTATGGCCGTGTCGGATCTAATTTTGGGCCAACGGGTTACGTCGAAGAGGTGATTTACGACGAAATCCTGGAAATAGCCCCTCCGGAAACGCCGCCGGAAACGCCGCCGGAAGCGCCGCCGGAAATCCTACCGCTTGGCGAGGAAATACACGTCGAACGGGCGATCTAAAGACTCGTGCATAATTAAGTTACCGGTTGTCGATCAAAAAAGCCCGGCATGTAAATTCAGGCCGGATCTCTGTTTCCCACCCCTGGGGCCAACGCGGCTATTTCCGTAAAATAGGGAAGAGCCCGGCGGGCTTTGTTTTTGTTCGATTCCACACGTTCTTTGGCGCCCACAACGCCTTCGCTCTTCCGCTGCGGGCGAAAACGCCCCTTGCCCGTTCATTTTCGCCCGTTCATTTTCGATAGGGCTCGATAAATCAACATGGCCCTCATTAGTATTAACGAGCTGAGTATCGGGTTCCGTGGTCCGGCGCTTTTGGATCATGTCGGCTGTCAGATCGAAACTGGCCAGCGAATCGGCCTGCTGGGGCGAAATGGCTCCGGCAAAACGACTTTCATGCGCATGTTGCGCGGCGAGTTGACGCCCGACCACGGCCGTATCGTGTTCTCCGCCGGCGCGCAGGTCGGCATGCTTCCGCAAGATGCGCCTCAACAGCTTCCGGGCAGTATCGCCGAGATCGTTGCCGAAGGCGTCTTGAAGGACGACGATCCTTCGATGGAGTGGCGCGGCGAGCATCATGTGGAGAACCTGTTGATGCAGATGCAACTCGAAGGCGCGGCCGCCTACGATACGCTCTCAACGGGAATGAAGCGGCGGGTGCTGCTGGCTCGGGCGATTGTTTCCTCGCCCGATCTGCTGTTGCTCGACGAACCGACGAATCACCTTGATATCGAAGCCATTTCCTGGTTGGAAAACTTTCTCCTGCGTTGGAAAACGACGCTGATTTTCGTCACCCACGACCGCATGTTCCTACAGAAGCTCGCCACCCGCATTCTAGAGATTGATCGCGGCCGACTTTTCGATTGGTCATGCGACTACGCCACCTTCCTCAAACGGAAAGAGGCCTCGCTGGCCGCCCAGGAAAAGCAGGAGGCCCTGTTCGACAAAAAACTCGCCCAAGAGGAAGTCTGGATTCGGCAGGGAATCAAGGCCCGGCGCACGCGCAACGAAGGCCGGGTGCGCGCGTTGGAGCAAATGCGGTCGCAACGAAGCGAACGGCGCAAAGAGGTCGGGCGGGTGAATCTGAACATCCAGCAGGGCGACCGCAGCGGCGTGAAAGTGGCGGAACTGAAGAAGGTTTCGTTTTCATATGGTGAGCGGGACATCGTCCGCGATTTTTCCACGACGCTTTTTCGCGGCGAGAAAATTGGCGTGGTCGGCCCCAATGGCGCGGGAAAAACAACACTGCTGCGGCTGTTGCTGGGGAAGTTGACGCCCCAAAGCGGGACGGTCCGATTGGGCTCGAAACTACAAATCGCTTATTTCGATCAACTTCGCGATCAGTTGGACGAAGGCAAGACCGTGCAGGAAAACGTGGGCGACGGCTACGACACCATCCAGGTGAACGGCCAGTCGAAACATATCATCGGCTACCTGCAAGACTTTCTTTTCACGGCCGAGCGGGCGCGAACGCCGGTTCGATTTCTCTCCGGCGGCGAACGCAATCGGGTTCTACTGGCGAAACTATTCGCCAAGCCGGCCAACGTGGTGGTGCTCGACGAACCCACCAACGACCTCGACACCGAAACGCTCGAATTGCTCGAGCAACGGCTGGTGGCCTATGAGGGAACGGTGTTGTTGGTCAGCCATGATCGAACTTTCCTCAATAACGTCGTGACCAGCACGATTGTTTTTGAAGAGGACGGCGCCAAGGAGTATGCTGGCGGCTACGACGATTGGCTGCGGCAGCGGGCGCAACGTCTGCGGGACGCCAATCAAAAAACTCCCGACCAGAAAAATACGGCAGCCGGCGCGTCGAGGAAAAAGAACAATGCGGGCCAGAACCTCTCGAAGAACGCGCCGGCGGCCAAGGCTTCCCGGCGGCGGCTCAGTTTCAAGGAGAAGAGCGAACTAGGCGCCTTGCCCGCGACGATTGAAACACTGGAAACGGAAATCAAAAACCTGCATCAGGTCATGGCGCGGGCGAATTTCTACCAACAGCCGGGGGAGAAGATCGCCCAAGAACAAGACCGGTTACAAACGCTTGAAGCCCGGCTGGCGAAGTCTTACCAACGCTGGGAGGAACTGGAGGAAAGCGGCGCCTAAGAACCTGTCCAAGGTATATTCCGTGCTAAGGACCGCTCGCGAAATAATTGCCCGATTTGCACGGGAAGAAGAAATTTATCAATAGTTATTTTTCATGAGTCATTTGTCATTGGAGAAAGAGAAACAAAGATGCGAGCAAACAGA
>QIKY01000280.1 GCA_003233175.1 Planctomycetaceae bacterium
CCCACAGATAATCAAGTTTAAGGTCCTCTTTCATGTACAGTACGGAAAATGGAACAAAAACACTCAACGCGATGACTTCCTGAAGTATCTTCAATTGCCCGATACTCAAAACAGTAAAGCCGATTCTGTTTGCCGGAACTTGAAACATATATTCAAATAGCGCAATACCCCAACTCATCAGGGCGACAAAAACCCAAGGCTTATCCCCCAACTCTTTCAAGTGCGCGTACCATGCGAAGGTCATAAACACATTGCTGCAAATAAGCAGAGCTACAGTTGCCAATATCGGATTCAACAGCGACTCCCTCATTATTCACGCCGCCCTAGGTATACGCCCCGAAGCCAAAGAACCAATGTTTTTTGGCAAACCGATACGCCCAATGCTCCTCGGGAATTTCGTTGCCAGGATCATACTGACTACTGCGCGACGTGAGTTGCTCCAGCTCCTCCAACGACGTGCCGCGTTGGGTGGTGTCGGCGGCGCCGTGCTTGGCGACCAACGCCTGTACTAAATCGGGCCGTTCGAGAATGACGCAGCCTTGTGTGGCCGCCGCCGAAGTTTCACGAAAGTCTTTGAGGAACTCCGACTCCGTAATGATATTGAACAAACTCGGGCCATCGTGAATCGTTTCGGTGGCGAATTGAATCACGGGGCACGGCTCAATCGCGCCCGAAGGACCAATATGATGGCTGATGCCGGTGGCCATCGGGCAGAGCGCCTCACCGCGATCATCCCAATAGGCGTCGATCAAGCCGATCGGCAACTTGGCCCGCATTCGCACCACGAACTTGCGAATATCGAGCACTTGCTGGGGCGTGAGCGCCAATTCCGCAGCCGGGTCGGGACCGATCACCCGATACGTGTGAAACCAGGCGTAATGCACGCCCATGTCGATCAACCGCAACAGCCACTCTTCGCTTACCAATTCAATATTCGATTGGCAGACGCTCGTCGCGACGCCCACAATCAGCCGATTGCGAATGGCGTTCTCCAAACCGGCCATCGTTTTGCTGAGCACATCTTTATTGCCGCGGCGCTCGTCGCTGACAATTTCGGAGCCTTCGATACTCACCAGCACCGTAGCGTTGCCAACGCGCCGCAGCCGCTGCCCGACTTCATCGCTGATCAGATGCCCGTTGGTGAAAATTTGGAAGTAGCAGTCGGGGTGGGCTTCTAAAATGTCAAACAAATTAGGATGCATGAACGGTTCGCCGCCCAACAGGCCGAAAAAACTGTTGCCGTGTTTTTTGGCGTCGTTGATGATGCGGTTCATGTCGTCGAGTTCGATCATCTGGCGTGGCGAAGCCACATCGACCCAACAACCCTGGCAGCGCAACTGGCAGGAGTTGATCAACGAGATGTACAGAAACGGCGGGAAGTGTACGCCTTTTTTCAACCGCTTTTTGAACTTCTGCACCGATCGCACGCCCTTGAAACCGGCGTTGTACATGAACTTCCAGAGCACCCGTTTGTCGGGTTCGGTCAACATGCGCTTGGCGAGTCGGAAGATCATATGGCTTTATGCTTTGCGAGCCCTGGCTTCGTGGAGCGGCCATCGGCCGAATTTTATTTTTCGGCTTGCGGCGTTTGCCACGCTGGCTGGTCGCGCTCCTGGGGGAACCGCTATCAGACGTCGTGTTTCGATTGTTCTTGTTGTTGTAACGCTTTTTCGGCCTTGCGTTTGGCTTCGGCCGCCTTGGCTTGAATTTCGTCCATTGAGGGCAAACTCGACATCACCTCGGCCGGAATTTCCAAATCGCCCAGGCCATCTTGTAGTTTCTTCAAGCAACGCATGCGCTCCTTGAGGGCGCGTTCGTCGTCTCGCTCCTTGGAAAAACGAGACTTCGCCTTCTCGCTCCGATCACGCAGCAAAGCGTAAATATCGCCTCCCAAGAGCGACGAAATATCGACCTTCATCGCTTCGCGGCGGAGGTCGTCGCTGTTGATTTCGGCGCCGTTAATAGGACCGGCTTTGTACTTGGGAAACAAAATCGCGACTTCAGGACAAACCCGCGAACAGGCCGGGCAGTCGGTCTTGCAGTTGGTTTGATTTTGCACCTGTATCTTACCATCGCCCGATACGCCGTACACGTCGAACAGGCAAAAGCTCAAGCACTGCATGCAGTTGGTGCAGCGATCAAAATCGATCACCGGAAACCAGGGTTTCCAACCGCCCGGCGGCGTAACATTTTGCTCGTTCTGTTCGGCCTCCACCAAGGCCAAAACCGCTGCCGCGCCGGCCTCTATTTTGTCTTCGCCCAACTGATGGAAATGCAGCCTGACCTCGCCCCGCGCATCTTCCACGTGCGGAGGTTTTTCTCCCACGAACCGACCCAACACCAGGAGGTCGGCATGACCCAGGTTGGGAAGCCGCCCGCCGGGCCGCACATTGCTGACCGCGTACCCGCGCTCCAGCAACGCGTTGGTTGCTTCAAAGCGTTCGTCGGCGCCCAGAGGATGACTGCTTTCACCCTCGTAAAGCACGACGCGCCAAGTTGTGGTTGCGGGTGAGATCATGATTCTTCCACGGCCGAAGACGGCGTTTCTTTTGCTGGGGTTTCTTCCACCGCTGCCATGTCTTCGTTGCTGGACGTGATTTCTTCAGTCGATAATAACTGGGATACAATGTCCGCGGCGCTCTCGGTCCGCATGTTCAGCACCCGATGGGTCTGTTCGTCGATAGACGCTTCAGCGGCGGCGAACAACCATTTCACTGCGCGAGGATAACACGCCGCGATTCTCACGTTCTCTTGTTGCGAGATTTGCAATAAGGCGGGATCTTGCCGCGCCGACATCTCGCACAAATCGGCCACGGCATCGAACGCGACTCCCGATTCAGTCAGCTTTTTCAGCACTTCTTGCTTGACCTCGCGCGGCACGACCTTGGCATACGCGCAGTGACAATACAAGAGCTGACACGGGTTCGCCATCTTTTCTAGCTGCTCTCTTTCTGGTTCTCGCCAATTCACCGCGAAGGCTGGGGCTTTTCATTTATCAATAGTTATTTGTCAATTGTCATTTGTCATTGGAGGCAACCGCGATGGTTTGTCGATATGCCTATTTCGTTTTCGCTGTTTTGCTGCAACCTTCTACTTCACACGGCTAGCATTGGCTCGTTTAACGGCAAGCCGAAGGCGGCTGCGTTTTGAGCTAATTCGTTCGGGCAAGACAGAAAAACGCAGCCGCCTTCGGCTTGCCGTTAAACGAAAAAGTCGCCATTTTCAACCGCGAGCAGTATAATCACGCGAACGGCAAAATCGATGAGCCGCTCTTCCAAATCGTCCGCACTGGAAGAGTTTCCCATCACTCTCCGCCCCCTCCAATGACAAATGACAATTGACAAATAACTATTGATAAATTTTTGGAACTTCTCCGCCGGCGCGCCGGCTTGCAACGCGAACAGACGAGTTTCGCTCTACACGAGCCGATGGGTGGGGGTGGGAGGGGAAGGTCGGAATGCTTCCAGGTGTTCAACGTCCAAAATCAGTCTAGTCGAGCCATGCACGGCTCGCAACACCCGAGAAACAATGGCTTCGAGCGTTTCTGGCGGGCCTTCCGCTCGTAAATTCAGAATCAATTCGCCTTTTTGCAACGGCGCCGCCAGCCGGTAGGAAAGCTCCGGCGGCAGGTCGTCTCGCACATAGTTCGCCACCGCTAAATCGGAGCCGCCGCCGGTGGGCGACAAGGTCATTTTCAAATGCGCCACTTCCACCGACTCCACATGCAACTCGGCTTGCAAACGTCGCATGCAATCGAGCACGAAGGCGTTGCCGTCAAATTCACCGCCGTCAAATTCACCGCCGTCGTTAAGATGGCCATTGCTGGAATCGGCGCCGCTGGCCACCTGTATCGTACTGTTTAACCAACCCAACAGGGCTTCGCCTTCGGCGTACTCCTGGTAATCGACGTCCATACTCGGCGTTTCGACCAGGGAACCCGCTTCCAATCGCGCCAGCCACTCCGCGACGCCTTCACCGGTGCGAGCGGAAATCCGCAAAATCTCTTTATCGGGATAACGCTGGCGCAGCGCGGCTTGGAGTGCGTCGATCCGCCCGCCGCCGATCTGATCACATTTATTGATGACCAAAATCTCGGCCTCTTCGAGTTGCTTTTCGTAGATGTAGACCACTTTTGGCGAAAATACCTTGCCGGCTTCCACACCCAGCACCCGCAAGGCGCGCACGGGGTCGAGCATCACACTCAAGGGAGCGATGGAGTAATGCTCGCCGTAGATCCGCCGCAGCGGGTAGCTGACCGTGGCCTTCAAGTCGGTGCAACTGCCCACGGGCTCCGCCAGGAAGACATCCGGCTGCGATTCCGCGGTCAGTTTCTCCGCCGCCGCAACCAGGGAGTTGAACTGACAACAAAAACAACCGCCCGTGATTTCCTCCGTGGGAAAACCGGCGGCGCCAAGAATGGCGGTGTCGACCAAGCCGGTGCTCTGGTCGTTGGTGATCAGACCCACGCGCTGGCCGGCGTCGGCCAGTCGCTTCGCCAAGTTGCGCATGGCGGTGGTTTTACCGGCGCCAAGAAAACCGCCAATCATCAGGTACCGGGCTTTGGACAACTCTCATCTCCCTCGTTAGGCAGGCTTGCGTGAAGCATTCTTTCAATGGTGGCGTCTAACACCGCGACATATCCCTCGACATCGACACTACGTGCGTCTGGCGTTCCGCGAACGGAATACAGCCAACCGGCGCCGTAAGGGTCGGAATCGAGCAGCGCCGGATTTTTGGCAAGTTCAGGATTGCCGCCGACAAAACTCCCTTCCAACACGCAATAGATATCCGACAGGGCCTTAAACCCCTCAATCCAGCCGATGGACCGCCCCACTTCCACCAAATCGTCTTTCGCGACGGAAAATTCCTGTTCGACCAAGTCGCCCAGCATGCGGGTGGCGAATTTCGTCAGCCCCACGCGCCAGACATCGTCCGCCTCCACACCTTCAGACGCCACATCCTCCGATACAGCCCCTTCCGATAAAGCGACTTTCGTCAACCAGCAGTGTGAAGGCGTGTACAGGCGGTCGACGGGCAATCGCGTCGAAAAACGTGATTGCCGGTAATAGACCGTCTTTTTTTTGGGGGGCGACATATTCTCCGTCCGCTCGCACGGGAGCAATCGCCTTCACATCGAGTGGAAAACAAGTGACTATTTTACTTGTGCGACGGCCTTCCAAGGCCGTCGGCTTGCTGGTTTCGACGGCCTTGGAAGGCCGTCGTACAGCAGTAAATTCCCTCGCGATGCTTAACGGCGACTCTTCGATGATAGTTGTCTTTCCAAAGGCACACAAGTTTGAGGCAACAGCCGAACCTTGTGAAAACACGTTTCGAGAAAAAAACTCGCTCCGTATTGACAAGCAGTTCCCAACCAGCGAAACTAAACATCGTTGTTGATACGGAGTCTCAGTATCACCAAGCAAGGGGCCTTCGGGTTTTTCCTTGCGAATGATTCTCAGACTCATTTAACCTGCGGCTTTGCTCGAAATGCGATCCTACCCGAAAATTCGGAAAACCCTCCCCACTCGTTCGCCCTCCCTCCCCATTCCCTCCCTGCTCGATTCATTGAAAAGAGGTTTACGCCATGTTCCGGAACACACCAAAACGCATTGGCTTCACATTGGTGGAATTGTTGGTCGTGATCGCCATCATCGGAATTCTGGTGGCCATGCTTCTGCCGGCCGTGCAGGCGGCCCGCGAGGCGGCCCGCAGGATGTCGTGTGGCAATAATTTGAAACAAATCGGGCTGGCCCTCCACAATTACCACGATACCTACAAAAAGTTCCCGCCGGCGGGAATCTATCGGCCGGGCGTCAGTTCGATCAGTTGGTCGGTGCAAGCCCGCCTGCTGCCGTTCCTCGAACAAGCAAACCTGCAAGACCTTATCAATTGGTCGGCGCCCTACGACACCCAGCCTCAGGTGACCAAACAACGCGTGGCGGCGTACCTTTGTCCGAGCGAAGTGAATGATCGCGAGCGACCCGACGGCGCCATCACGCACTACCCGCTCAATTACGGCGTTAATCAGGGTGATTGGTTCATTTACAATCCTCTCAATCGGCAGAGCGGCAACGGCCTCACCGGCCCCAACGCCAGAAACAGCTTCGCCAGCATCACCGATGGCACAAGCAACACGCTGGCCTTTGCCGAAGTCAAAGCCTGGACTCCCTACCTGCGCGACGGCGGTTCGCCGAGCGGCATGGGAGCGCCCATTCCGCGCAACAGCGGGACGGTGGTCGGTTACGGAGGCGATTTCAAATCAAACTCAGGACACACCGAATGGGTCGATGCGCGGGTCCATCAATCGGGTTTCACGGGCGCCTTCCCTCCCAACGCGTCAGTGATTTACACCAGCGGCGGGCAAGATTTTGACATCGACTTCAACTCCTCTCGCGCCGGAAGAACGCTCAATCAAATCACTTACGCCGTCGTGACTTCGCGCAGCTACCATCCCGGCGGCGCCCAAGTGGTGCTGGTTGACGGCGCCACCCGTTTCATTCCCGAAACGGTCGACTTGGCCACGTGGCGCGCGATGGCGACTCGTAATCGTGGCGAAGTCGTCACTCTGCCGTAGCCCGCTGGCGTCCTGGGGCGACGGGTTGCCGCGCCCGCCGAGATAGCCCCAGATCATCGGCCCACCCTTCTTAGGAATAGTCCCGAAAAACTTCCCGATTTCATGTCGGACTGTGCAGGGCATCGCCTGAGGTTATTCATGAACAGGTCGGAATTTCTCATAAACCTCTCCCCGAAAAAGTGGTTACGTCTTGCCGAACGCGCCACGCAGATCAGCCGGAACGCGTTAGCGTCCGGTTCTCCGAGAATGCTGTAAACCGTGAGCTAGCTCATCGGCTGATGAACCAGTACAGCGTTAAGCGCCGTTCAAACAATGAGTGCCGCTTTTCCTCTGCAAAAAGGCGACGAGAGAACAATCTCCGCCGGCTGAAAGGGCCATTCCCATTAAGAAAGCCGGAAAAACTACATCTGATTCAGAAGCCCGGCTTCTCTCAACGCCATCAGGGAAAGTTTAACTTTTCCGAGAAATTTCCGGGGTATTTTCACCGTTTATGTCCCCCTGTCTAGAACAGGCGCGTTCCCAGTTGGAGGGAGCCGCGACGGTTGACTTTCACTCAGAAACCGACAAAACTGGTGTTTTGGGCAAGATAGATCGTTATTCCTTGCAATGTTTGGGATCCCAATTAGTGTAGAAGTTACCTTCACGACCGCTTGGCCGCCCAGCGGACCCGAGGGTGTTTTGTGACTCCATGGGAACTTTTCGTATTTCGAGCGCCTCGAAAATATGATTCGTATTTCATGCGTCTCGAAAAAATGATCATCCTCTCATGCTTGTGTTCGACGGAGCTTCTCACTCGAGGCCTTCAGGCAACCCATGCAGGGGATTTTGAGCACGTCGATCGGCGCAAATTAGGAGGCAACGTTCTGCAATTGCTTGTTGCCGCCGCAAGAGGCCGCTCCGATCTTGTCCGAACCGGTAAATTGGAAATTTCCCGCAACGCACATTCCTTTGCTTAAAAGAAATTATGACCAAGCCACGCCGCAAATCTCGTCGTCAGCCCTCTTTGTTTGGCAATCGTCGCAAAAACCGCCGTCAGCAAACGGCCCGGCGATTCGCTTGTGAACACCTGGAACCGCGTGAAATGTTGGCGGGCGATGTCGCCGGCGCCTTCTACAACGCAGCCCACCCGACAGACGTCAACAACGACGGCGTCGATTCCATCACCGACGTTCTCATGGTGATCGGTGAATTGCGAAACGGCGGCGTGCGGCAATTGGGCGTGCCCCTGGCCAGTGGTGAAGGCGAAAGCAATGGAAGCAGCAGTGCTTTTATTGACGTCAACAACGACAACATGCTCTCCGTGATGGACGCGCTGTTGGTTGTCGACGCCTTGCGAGCGGAAGGCGAAGCCGGCGATATCGTGCTTTCGCTCGAACTCACCGGAACGTTCGGCGAACCGAAGAGCACCGTCAACTTTGGCGATTCCTTTCGTATTCAAGCTCTGCACCGCGACGCCCGACCGGTAACAGCCGCGTTGCCCTTGGCCGATCACGGCTTGGCGTCGATCTCCTTTGATTTGAATTTCCCCACGAATCTCCCTCGCACGGGCCCTGTCGCCGCCGGCCCGAACCACTTCACCGTGCTGCCCGACGCCTTTAATCCTGGCGTGGCGCAGTTCAATATGGTTTCGGTCGATTTCAATCAAGGGACCAACGATATTATCAACGGTTTCACGACCTTTACCGCCGGCAGCGCCGACGACATGTTCAACATCGACCAAGACCCGCCCAATCCGATCAATTTTGACGTACTCAACAACGATCTGCTCAACGGCGGTACGTTCAATTTCACCACCAGCGAAACAACCTTGCCCGGCCAAGGTTTCAACTTTTTTGCGCCGGATATCCAGCAACAGGTGCCGACTTCCGATGTTATTTTCGGCGGCACTTCGATCACGATTGGCGTGGCGGGCGCCGTGACCATCGATTCGGTTTCCGGCGTAACCGCCGGGGCGACGGTCAGTATCGTTGGCGGCGGCTCCTCGATCAACTACACACCCGCGCCTAGCTTCGCCGGGACCGACACATTTTCCTACACCACCACCGATGGGACCAACACGAGTACCGCCTTGGTGACGGTGGAAGTGGCCGCAATCGATGCTCCGCCGGTGGCTTCCAACGGCTCCGACGCCACGAACGAAGACACCGTGCTCAACGGAGATCTCAACTCGCTGGTCAGCACGCCCGACGCCGGCGACGCCCACACCTTCGACACCTTCAACGGACTGACCGGCATCGGCGCCACCTTCATTTTGAACGCCAACGGCACGTTCTCCTACGACCCCACCGGCTCGGCCCAAGCACAAGCCCTGCAAGCGGGCGACGCCGATTTGGTGGAAACTTTTGTTTACACCGTGCGAGACAACGCCGGCCAGACAGACAGCGCCACCTTAACGGTGAACGTCAGCGGTGTGAACGACGCTCCGGTGGCGGCTGATGACGGCCCGTTCGATGTCAACGAAAACGGCGTGCTCAACCTGCCGGTCAACGCCAGTATTCTGCTCAACGACACCGATATTGACGGCGGCGCCCTGACGGCTTCCGTCGCCACGCAGCCTTCCAAGGGTTCGGTGGTTGTGAACGCCAACGGCTCCTTCACCTACACGCCCACGGCCAACCTGAACGGGGCCGATAGCTTCACCTACACCGCCAACGATGGCAACGGCGGAACCGATACGGCCACCGTTTCGATCAATATCATTCCGGCGTCGCTCCCGCGAGCGGTCGACGACAACGCCGCCACGAATGCGGCCTTTACCGTTGCGTACAACACCGCCAGCGGCGATCTTCCGGTGCTCGCGAACGATGTTTTTGATCCAGCCGCCACCAGCACCAATATCACGGCCTTCGACGCCGCCTCGGCCCAAGGCGGCACGATTACCGCAGGCGGCGCGGCCAATACGCTGGTCTACACGCCGCCGGCGAGCCTGTTGGCCGGAACCGATACGTTCACCTATACGATCAACGACGATGTGACCGACGGCGTCTCGAACGGCCCCTCCACCGCCACCGTTACGATCACGGTCACCAACCAACCGCCCACCGTGGCGGACGAAAACGAAACCACCGACGAAGACACCGCCTTGAACATTGCGGCGCCCGGCGTATTGGCCGGAGACGTCGACCCCGAAGGCCTGACACTTTCCATTTCGGCGTTCGACGCCGTCAGCGCCAACGGCGCCTCGGTTTCCGTGAATCAAACAACCGGCGCCTACACGTATGATCCTAGCGGCTCTGCCGCCTTGCAGGCGTTGGCTGCCGGCGAAACCGCCAACGACACCTTCTCGTACTCCGTGTTCGATGGCGTCAACACCGTGCAAGGCCAGGTTACGGTGTTGGTCAACGGCGTGAACGACGCTCCGGTGGCCAATACCGATTCGGGAGCGACCGACGAAGACACCATGTTCAGCGGCAACGTGATCAGCGGTTTCGGCGCCAACAGCCAAGACACCGATATCGACGCCAGCGACACCCTCTCGATTACCGGATTCGACGCCACCAGCGCCAACGGCGCCTCGGTGAGCATCGACGCCGCCGGCAATCTAACCTACGACCCCAGAGGCTCGGCAACACTGCAAGCCTTGCACACCGGCGATACGCTGAACGACACGTTCAACTACACGTTATCCGATGGAACCACGACCGTAACGGGCGCCGTCACGATTGCCGTCGGCGGAGTGAACGACGCCCCGGTGGCGAACAACGACCGTTACGTCACCGATGAAGACACCACCGTGAACATCACCGTTCGCAACTTGGGCCTGCTCGGTAACGACACCGACGTCGACACCGGCGACCAAGCCGCGCTGACCGTGATCAACTTCGACGCCACCAGCCAACAAGGCGCTTCGGTAAGCGTTTCGGCCAATGGCGGCTTTGTCTACAACCCTTCGGGCGCCTCGGCATTGCAAGCCCTGCTGCCCGGCCAAATGGTGAACGACACGTTCACGTATGAAATCCAAGACGACAACGGCCTGCGTTCGATGGCGACCGTGACGGTGGAAGTCAGCGGCGTGAACGACAACCCCGTCGCGAACGACGACCCGTTCGACATCCAACAGCTTGACCCAGGCGACCCGGTCGCGATATTCAACGTGCTCGCCAACGACACCACCGTGGAGCCGAGCGAAACCCTGATGATTTCGGCGGTGGCGCCGGGCGTCGTCCAAGGTACGGCCACGCCGACTGGCAGCTTTATCCAAATTTCGCCCGACGGCAAGTCGATCGAATACCGAAACGCAACCGGATTTGAAGGCTTCGAGACCTTCACCTACACCGTTTCCGACGGCAACGGCGGCACAGACACCGCCACCGTTACCGTGGAAGTGGTGGCATTCATTCCCAGCACGATTTCTGGTTTTGTCTATCTCGACACCAACGACAACGGCGTTCGTGAGGGCGTTGAAGATGTGCTCTCCGGCATGCGGGTGCATTTGAGAGGCACAACCGCTCGCAACGAATCGGTCAGCCTGGACACCCTCACTGACGAAAACGGCCGTTACGAATTTACCGAGTTGCCGCCCGGCGTTTACACCGTCACCAACGAAGACGATCAAGTCGCGGGTTTCCTCATCAACGGCCAGACCAGCCTGGGCGCGTCGGTCGACACCGGCGGCCAAACGTTGAGTGCGGCGGAGTTTTCCTCGCTGGTGAACGTCGATGAATCGATCCAGTTTACGATTGGCGAACTGGGCGACGTCGTTTCCGTGGAAAACAATTTCGGCTTCCGGGGCTTGAGCCCGCTGTTTATCAGCGTGCGAGATATTTTGGCCTCGAATTCGAGCTTCCTCAGTGCTGGTTTGGTGGCGGTCGACGCAGCCGGAAATGTCGTTTGGCATCAGATGCCTTCGTCCGACGGTTGGAGCGACTTCCGAGATTTGCAATTGGAATTCGTCAACAATGATTCGATGAAAACTCGCGTGTCGGCCGCGCCGACCGCTGGCGGGCTGCGAGATGTGTCTCCCACGATCACCGTCGGCGACCAACGCGTGCAGGAGTTGGGCAGAAATGGCGATGGCGTCCGCTTGTTCCGCATCAACGGCAGCGCGGCTGCATTTGGCTTCGGCGCCTCTCCCGAAGGGGAAGGCGAATCGGCTTCAAACAGTGTGGCGGCGCCCTTGCCGTCGGGCGGCGTATCTGGCCAAGGCGTATCTGCTCAAGGGGTTGCCGAGCAAAATTTCCCGGTTGTTGTAACACAACCCACCGCGTCGACAGGCGCCCAAAACGCAGACGCATCGCGAGCTGAATTACTGGTTGCGGAAATGGGTGAAATCCAGCTTCAGCAGGCGACTGTTCAAGGCAGCCACGCCTTGGCATTGAGCTTGGTGGATAACGCCCATCGGCGTTATCAGAATGAATCATCGACATTTATGGATTCGGTCGACGCTCTGTTCGGAGACGACCTGTTTCGAGACGACTCCGACCTATCGGACTTTTGATAACGACCATCGTTTTGCCCTCCGCTTCTCAGTCTGAAAAGACGACGGCTGCGGAGTCCCTTGAGTAGTGCTGGAGTCGCTAGAGTAACGGCTCCTGAATCGTTCACATCTCCACTTTCGCCACGGAACAGAGCAGCACGCTCGATTCGGCAAGACAGCGGAGGCGCCGTCGGATGGCGTCTTCTATTGAACTCGTTTGTGATGGAGCGTGAGAATCGCATCACAGAGGCGCTTTCCCGTATCATGCAAAAGAACATGAAAAGATCAAGACGCGGCTCAGACCGCAAATTCCCACGCCCTCTTCGTCGCCGTGCGTCGGCCCGTTCGAGGCGTTTGCCTTCTCGTAGGCTGAGGGCCGAACAGTTGGAAGACAGGATGATGCTGGCTGCCGATGTAGCCGTATTTCAAAATCCTGTCATGCCGGCGGATGTCAACGACGACGGGCTGGTCTCGATTTCCGATATCCTCGATATCGTGGGCGATTTGCGCACCGGCGGCCAACGATATCTGACCGTGCCCACCGCCAGCGGCCAAGGCGAAGGGGAAAGCAATATAAAATACGTCGACGTCAACGGCGATAATTACCTGTCAGTAACCGACGTACTGATGGTGGTGAACGAAATTCGCGCCGAAGGCGAAGCTGGCGCCGTTCCCGACACGTTCAACCTTTCAAATCCTAACGATCCCTTCACGATCACGCTCGGCACCTCCAATAACGTTTTGCCGGTGCTGCTCAACGATTCCGGAGTTGCTCCCCTGGAGGTTTCCCGCGTAGGCACTTCGGTGGCGGCGAACAATCTGGGCCTGACCGCAACCACCGCCAAAGGCGGCACGGTTACGATCGAATCGGGCGGCGCTAATGTTCTGTACACGCCGCCCACCTTGGCCGACAACGATAGCTTCTTCTACGGCCAAGACACCTTTGTGTATGAAGTGCGCGACGCCAGCGACGACACGGTGAGTGTCACCACGGTATCGATTTTCGCGAACCCAGCCCAGGGCACGACGCTCGCCAGTTTTACCTTCAAGGCGTTGGCGGCGGACGGCGTCACGGAAATCACTTCGGTCGAGTCTGGCGAATCGTTCCAGCTCGAAGTTTCAGTCGAAGACAACCGCACCACTTTCTCCGACAGTCAGTTTCCTGATGATCCCCTGGGTCTGTTTTCAGCCTTCTTCGATTTGAATTTCGACCAAAACGCCATTTCGCTCGACCCCGCAACTAACAATCCGCAGGGTTTTGCCTTTGACGTCGTGTTTGGCTCCGATTTTATCGACGAAAACTTCACGCAAGCGATGTTCGACGTGCCCGGGCAAATCAATGAAGCGGGCTCCGTGCAAACCGACGGTCTGTCCCTTGGAACCGCCCCGTTGGGAGCAGGGTCGTTTGTGCTCTTCACCGCCGGATTCACCGCGGCCACCCTCGCCGGCGGCGACGCCGACCTGCTATTCGACTTCACCGGCGACGCCGCCGAAGGCGCCAGCGCCGACATACTATTTTCTCGCCCCAGTAGCTTGTTCGCCGTGCCCGTGGCCGCCGTCGATTTTGGCGCGTTGAACTTCCGGGTGAACGCGCCTCTCGGCGCCGTGGCTGATCGCTTCACCACGGCCGACCCCGTGAACAACCCGGTCAATGAAGACAGCACCACCACGCTCGATTTGTTGGCCAACGATGTTCGTCCGCCAGCGCAACAGAACCTGCCGTTGTTGATCGACAGCGTTTCTGGAGTCAGTGCGGGCGCCAATGTCGTGACCGCGGCCGATGGTTTGTCGGTCGATTACACGCCGCGCGCTGATTTCACCGGCTTCGACACCTTCACCTACACGGTGATAAACACTGCCGGTTTCATCGACTCAGCCGAAGTCACGGTGGAAGTGCTGCCGTTGAATGATCCGCCGGTGGCCAATGACGATTTCGGCCCGGGCTTCAATAATTTCATTGAAGGCGATGGTTCGCGGGTTTTGAACGTTCTCGCCAACGACTTCGATGTCGATAACGACCAACTCACCATTACGAATGTTTCGGCGCCGAGCGGCGGCGGAACGGCGGTCATCGCCATTGACGGCGCCACGATCACCTACACTCCGGGGACGTCTCCTGGTGAAACGTTCACCTACACAATATCCGACGGGCAACTCACCGACACCGCCACCGTAACCACCGTGATCGCGCCCTTCGCCGAAGCGGCTGATATTACGGTTCAAACCCTCGACATTCTCGGCCAGCCGGTGAGCCAGGTGAATCTGGGCGATGAATTTTTCGTGCAAGTGTCGGTTTCCGACCTTCGTCCCGCCGGCGCCACAACGCTGGGTTTGGGCGTTTTCTCGGCCTTCATCGATTTACTCTATAGCGACACGGTTTCCATCGTGGGAACGCCCGAATTGGGCCCGGAATACAATAGCTCCTTTGGAAGCACGGGCGACCTCAGCGTTGCCGGCATCATTAACGAAATTGGTTCGCCGCAAACCGTATTGGTGGGCGGCCAACCGGTGGGCGCCGGCCCCGAAGTGTTGTTTACCGCTCGCTTCCGTGCTGATACTTTCGGGCAAGCGACCTTCACGTCGGATCCGCCCGAAGATTTGGGCAACGATATTCAGCTATTTGATCCTCCCATTATTCTCCAACCCGACGACGTCGCCTTTGGCGCCGCCACCTTGACGATTGTCAATCCTGGGGCCGGCACCCCGGTGGCCAACCCTGATGCGTACACCGTCGCGGGCGGCCAAACACTCACCGTCGACACTCGCCAAACCGGCGTCTTGGACAACGATACTGATCCCGGCGCGCCCGGCACCATCGTTGCACAGTTGGTTGACGACGCCAATTTGCAAGGCTCGCTGAACCTGAATGCCGACGGCACCTTCACCTTCACGCCCAACGCCGGGTTCTTTGGACCGACATCCTTCCAGTATCTGGCCACCGATGGCGGAACGCCTTCGGCCGCGGCAACCGTGACCATCAACGTGCAGGTCGGCGTATCGGACGACACCTACGCCACCGGCATGGATCAAGCCGTTGTGGCGAGCACGCGGGCCGCCGGCGTACTTGGGAACGATGCGGTGAGTCAAACCGCCACAGCCGCGTTGCAATCGGGCCCTCAAAGCGGCGCATTGAGTTTCTCCACCGACGGCACATTCGTTTACACGCCCGCCGCCGGTTTTCGCGGGCAGGTTAGCTTTACCTATGAAGTAACCGACGGCGCGTTCACCGGAACCGCCACCGCGAATATTTTCGTGGGCCAGGCGCCTCTGGGCGATGGCATTGGCGGCTTTGTGTTCGCCGACGTGAACGATGACGGCGTTTTCCAAAACGGCGCCGGGAACGAGCGAGCCATTGGCGGCGTCGAGATCATCCTCAGGCAAAATGGCGCCGAAGTCGACCGCACCAAAACTGCGGCCGATGGCTCCTACAGTTTCCCCAACGCCGCGCCGGGCGTTTACCAAGTGGTTGAAGTGGGGCCGTTGAATTTTTCTCCCGGCAAGAACTCCGTGGACGCCTCACGGAGCGACGAAGTAACCGTTACCTTGGGGCAAAACCAGCCGACGCAAGTCAACTTTGGCGAGCGGGGCCTGATGCCGTGGTTTATCAATATCGTCGATGAATTGAATTCGACAACCTCCAACGGTGTTATTGTGGGCGCCAACTTGAATGGCGTCCAGCGGTTCTTCTCGCTGCTCGACGGTTGGGACGGCGTGCAGAGCGTGGTCGTTGTTCTGAATGCTAGTGGAACGTCGGCGACGGTGTCTGCCGTTCGCAACGGTGTTACCAGCACTCGAACCGTGTCCACCGATGGCGACCCCGCCTTGCGTGTCATGGGCCGCATCGACGATGAATTCGTCATTCGCATTGAAGGCGGCTTCTCCGCATTCTTCGGCGGTCCTGAAGGTGAATACGCGGCGAACGTCGATCAGTTGTTCGCCCAACTCGGCGGCTGATTTTTTCTCGGCGCCGTGTTTTTTGATCAATAACAATTGCCACACGCGGCCAGGCGACGCAAACTCGCCTGGCCGCGTTTTTTACGCGCCGCCGTTTTTCGTATATACCGCTCACGGTTGGAAATGGCACATTTTCGTTTAACGGCAAGCCGAAGGCGACTGCGTTTTTTCCTTGACCGTACGCGCTGGCGTAAAACGCAGTCGCCTTCGGCTTGCCGTTAAACGAGCTATTGGTAGCCGTGCGAAGTATAACGGTCATTGCCGCCGGCGAGCGGCGTCGTTTGACACGAGCATCGGAAAAAGCTGCGGGGCGCGAGGCCAAAAGCCCGACGTGATCAAATTCCGAGATTTTCAGCTTCTACCGGTTGC
>QIKY01000368.1 GCA_003233175.1 Planctomycetaceae bacterium
GCATCGAATGTTCGATGAGCCGCACCGGCAACTGCTACGACAATGCCGTGATGGAACGGTTCTTCTGGTCGCTCAAGCATGAGTGGACCAAACTGAAGTATAACACTTACGGCGGATTAAGCGCCATTCGGCACTGTTCCTTAACTCAGGAATGCATGACAAAGCCGCCGTCGACGTTGATCGTTTGCCCCGTAATGTTCTCCGCCCGGCGCGAAGCCAGAAACACGGCGGCGGAGGCGATATCCTCGGGTGTTTGCCATCGCCGCAGGGGAGTGACGCGGCGAATTTTGTCGTCCGCCCAATCGTCATAAGAAAGCTGCTTCTCGGCCGGTTGTTGCTCATTCCAGGCGCGCCAAACGCCTTGGTTGAGGTCGGTCTTGACCATGCCGGGGCATATCGTGTTGACACGCACATCGTATTCCGCCAGATCTTTCGCGGCGCATTGGGCGAAATTGATCACCGCCGCCTTCGCAGCGCTATAGGGAGGATCGGTCTGGGAGCCAATCTGGCCGGCAATCGAAGACAAAAACAGCAGGCTTCCGCGTCCGGCTTCTATCAACAAGGGCGCGAAGGCGTGCGCCGCGTGCATCGCGCCGTAGAGATTCGTCTCGACGACGCGCGGCCAATCGGCGGGCGTTAAATTCCAGAATGGAAATCCATACTTTCCCGAGCCCGCTCCCGCCGCGTAAACGACATGCCGCACCGGCCCCATTTGCGATTGAACTTCCGCCGCCGCCGCTTGCATTTGCTCGTAATCGGTTGCGTCGACGGTAATCGCCATGGTTTTCACATCTGAGGCAGACAACTCCGCCGGACGCGTTTTCACTCGCGGAGAAATATCCAACAGCCCGACCGCCGCCCCTTCTTTATAAAACGCTTGGGCGATGGCCCAGCCGATGCCCTGCGCCGCACCAATAACAACGGCTGTTTCGCCTCGGAGTTCAAGATCCATCTTCGTGCTTCCTTCGTGTGACGCCTAGCTCTTGGCGAGTTCCGGAAAAGCGGCCGGCAGGGCGACGGCGTCATCGTGCTGCTTTTGCAGGGTTTGGAGTTCTTGAAAGAGCATGCGCATTTTGGCCATCTGGGCGGGATCTTCCGCCAAATTGTGTTCTTCCAGCGGGTCGTCGTTCAAGTTGAACAGCAACTTCACTGTCAGCGACGGATAGAGAATCAGCTTCCAGCCGTCTTGGCGAATCATGCGTTGCGTGTTGAGATACGCGCCGTAAACATTAGTCAGCCGCGAAGGCGCTCCCGCCAGCAGCGGCAGCAACGATTGGAACTCAATCCCCTGGCGTTGGTTGTCTCCGGCGAGGTCGAGGCAAGTCGCCATGACGTCTTGCAGGTAAATCGGCTGGGCAATTTGCGTGTTGGACGCGGCGCCGGGGCCGACCATCAGAAACGGCGGGCGAACCGAGTGGTCGTACATGTTTTGCTTGCCCATCAGGCCGTGGTGGCCGCACGCCAAGCCGTGGTCGGCGGTGAAGAAAATCCAGGTGTTCTCGGCGAAGGCGTGCAAACGCAACTCCTCTAAAATCCGGCCGATTTGTTGGTCCAGGTGCGTGATCAGTGCGTAGTATTCCCGGCGGTTGACCCGCACCGCGTACTCCGTTCGAGGATACGGCGCCAACGCTTCATCGCGAAGCGTGGGGTTGAGCCCCGAAGTATTTTGAGGATGCTTGGCAAAAAACGGCGCCGGCGTTTTAATGTTTTTCAGCGGGTAGCTGTCGATAAACGACTTGGGGCTTTGGCGAGGATCGTGCGGGGCGTTGAAGGCCAGATACATAAAGAACGGTTTGGCTTGCGGCGCTTCGGCCTGTTTGGCGGCGTGCTGGAGAAAACCGACGGCGTCGTCGGCCAACACTTCCGACCAGTGGCGTCCTCCCTCCCAGAAGCCGCCGAAACTTTTGTCGTAAGGGCTCCACTTGTCGGGCTGGCCTTTCACCGGGCGACTATAACCTTCTTTTTTGTAAGGCGGTCGCCCTGTATCGGCAGGCATTCCGGGCCGCACATGCACGACATGATCAAACAGCTTTTCCGCCTTCGCCTTCACATGCCACTTGCCGGTGAAATACGTTTCGTAACCCAACTCCCGCATGCGTTCCGACCACATATTGGGCGGCGTCCGCCCGGCGGCTGCTTTTTTACGGGCGATTTGCTGCAAGAGCGTGTCCACGGCGCGGGCCCGCCAAAGTGTCTTCCCGGTGTTCAACATGGTGCGGGAGGCAACGCACACGGCGCCGGTCCAGGAGCCCATGTTGTAACAGCGCGTAAACCTCACGCCGCGTTTCGCCAGCCGATCAAGATTCGGCGTGCGCACGGTTGGGTCATCGTGGGGGCCGAAGGTGTCGTACGACATGTCGTCGGCAAAGATGAAAACAATGTTTGGCCGTTTCGCCGCGACGGCGAAGGAAGCCAAGGCCCCAACCAATAACAAGCAGAGGCCAGCGGTTCGTAGGTTCATATTATTACTTCGGGTGATTGTGCATGTGAAACAATGAGTGTTTTTTGTCGCCGCGAGCGAACACGTAGGCGATTAAATCGAGAATTTCTTCTCGTGTAAGTTTATCCAACAAGCCTTGAGGCATCAGCGAGACGGGGGATTTTCGCCGCTCCTCGATTTCATTTTTGGGAATGATGGTCGGTTTTCCCTTGGCCACGGGATCAATCACGACATGAAAAGCTTCTGGCGTTTCCTCCATCACCATGCCGGTGATCACCTTGCCGGAATCGAGTAGGAAGATTTGCGATTGATATTTCTCCTCCATCTCTTTCGAGGGCTCCACCAGCGAACGGAGGATATGCTCGGCGGTATGCTTTTTTTCGTCCAGCTTGGCGAGGTCGGGTCCAAACACCTGACCGATATCGTTCAAGCGATGGCAGGCCACGCAACTGGCCACCTTGAAAAGTTGCTGGCCGACTTCAAACGCCCGTTCATTGGGCAGCGGCGAAACTTCCGAAATCAGTTCGTCGAACTTCCATTCATGGCGACGGGTGTTGAATCGCAACAAATCGTCTTGCAGGGGAAGCGTGTGGGAAGCCAGATACGCTTCCGGGTCGGCCTGGTATTGGTCAAGATTTTCCACCACGTACAGGGCGCCGTACATCCGACGCCAGTGGCCGGGATACGTACAGACATAAGGATAGACGCCCGTCTGTTTCGGCGCCTGATAACTGAGGGCCTGCGTTTCGCCCGGTTGCAGCAGACGGCTGGCGAGCAGGATTTTGTCCGACTTCGGAATGTAGTTCCGCAGCATGGCGTCGGCGTCACGAGCGGTGGCTTCCGCCAATAAACCGACCTCCTCCAGAGCGCCGGGCAACAAGACGGCGAAATTGTGCGGCATATTGTCTGAATTGGAGAAACGAAATTCCACCGGCTTGGCCGCCTGCACAACGATCCGCTCCTTATCGAAAATCATGCGGTGCGGAACCGTGCCGATGGCAATCACGCGCACGTCGAGGTTTTGCAAGCGGTTGGCGTACGATTTAGCTTGCTCCCCAGGCAGAGTGGCCGAAAGCGAACGGGCGAACGCCAAGGTGTTCATCGCCGACGCCCCGGTGCGAAAACGAACCGGAATATCGCTCAGGTAACCAACCAAGTTATCGAGCAAGGGCCGAATTTCATTCTTCGGCCAGTGCTCCGTTTTAATTCCTCGCAGCGCTTCAATCGCCGAAACTTGCAGCCGACCGGCCTTGATCAAGGCCGCCAGATCGGTGAATTTTTCTTCCTCGCGCCCCGGAATGGAGGCCAGGGCGCGAATCGCGACGTCGTGCAGGGTTTCACCACCGCTGACCGCCAAACTCTCGGCCGCGATTTTTTGCTTTTTAATGCCAGGACCCGCCCAACGAACCAACAGCCCGTCGCCGCCGCCGTTATCGAAATACGTCACGATGATCGGCTGAGGACCGGTCGGCAGGTCAATCGAACCGCTCTTTTCCGACATCCCATGCAGGCCATCGTTATTGACCACCAACTGATCGCCGATATACAACCGCGAACCGTCGTCCGACTGCGTGAAGAAAGTGTATTTCCCCGACTTGGGAATTTGAATGGCGCCGGTGAAACGCAGGGCGAACCGGTCCTTCTCTTTACGCTGCGGCACGTTCATGACGATTTCCGGAACGACGCCGCTGGCCTTGGGTTTCATTTTGGCCAGCGTTTCCAGCGCCACGTTCTTCGCGCTGGGATAAAAATAGTCGACGCGAATTCCCGCATGCTGCAACCTCGCGCCGCCCGGCTCCGATTTCAAACCGGCGGGCATGTCGGAAATCAGCGGGCGGACCTTGGTATAAAGTTCGCCGCGCAGGCGAGCGTCGGCCACGGCGGGCACGGCGTCGAGAAAATCTCGCAAACGCGGCTTGCTTTTAATGGCCGCCAAAAAGGCGTCGTCGCCCGATTGGTCGGCGATGATCCAGGCGGCGAAGCTGAAGCTGCGCGTGTTGTCGGCCTTGCCATCAATGGCCAATTTTTCAATGCGGCCGCGAACCGAATGCAGCACGGAGGCTGGTTGTTCCAACAGCAAGCCGCCCAAATTGGCCAGCCCGCCTTGCTGCTTGGCGTCGCGGATTTCGATCAAGTCGAGCAGCAGGCCGACTTCGTTTTTCTTGCGAATCTTGGCCAAGCCGGCCAGCGCCGTGCGAAGATGCGCCGAAGAAGCGTTTTCGCGGGAGAGGATCGCTTGGTAAACGGCTGCCGACGGATCTAGTTTCAGTAGGTCGTCGATGCGGGCGTTTCGCAAAATGAACACTGTCGCCGCCGACGAAAGCGATTGCCGGGACTGCACGGCGTCATGCACGATTTTGTCGACGTTCAATCGGCCTTCGGCGTATTTCAGCACGATGGCCAGTTCGGCGTCGGCGGGTTGTGTGGCGACTTCAAAAATCACTTCGGCCGCCGCCAACCCAGAGAAGGAAACAGCCGCCTTGACCGCTTCGGCCCGCACCAAGGCGGAATCATCGCGGGCGCCCGCTAGCAGCGTCGGTTGCCAAGCCGGGATTTTCGTTCCCCAATGGCCGAGCGTGCGAATGGCGGCGGCGCGCACGCGTGGTTCTCTCGCGCGGAACACTTTTTTGAGTAGCTCGAAGTTCGGCCGGCGGTGTTCCTCACAAACCCACAAACATTCCAGCAGGGCTTGGGCTTGCTCCGGCTGGGCGGGATTGAGTTTCGCGGTCCAGTTGGAAACGGCCGTCATGACTTCCTTGGTGTCGCGTCCGCTGAGTTCCAAACGGGCGCGGTAGCGCGTGCCGTTTTCCAGGGCGAAGAACGATTGCAATACGGTGGGAATCGGTTGGCCTTTCATTTTGACCGGCTTTACTAGCGGCCGATTTTTGGCGGTCACGCGGTAAATGCGGCCGTGTGCGCGGTCGCGATTCGGGTCGCGCATGTTGTGTTGCATGTGGCCGATCAAAACGTTGCACCAGTCCGAGATATACAACGCGCCGTCGCCGCCAATTTCTAAATCGGAGGGGCGAAAGTTTTGGTCGGAGGAAACGAGAATGGGTTCAATTTCAACGGCCGTAATGTCGGCGCCATCGTACTTGACTTCATGCTGCAAGACGCCCAAAAAACCGATCGTGTTGCAGATCAAAAAATTGCCGTTGTTCTTCTTGGGGAAATGACTGCTGGAAAGAATGCCGGTCGCGGCAACGGGCCGCACTCGCTTTTTGAACCACTGCTTGTTGCCCACCCCATGGCCGATATCGACATAACTCCCCGTGCCGCTGGTGCCGTCGTTGGCGAACTGATAACCCCATTGGTCGAACACATCGCCGTGAGGATTGGGGCCGATCGGAAAATGGAACTCCACTTCAAACGTACGCGGGTTGAACCGATGCACGCCCGAACTGACCGACCGATACGTTTTGGTCGGCGTTTCCATGTTCGCCGTGTTGAAAATACCACGCGACCAATACACCCAACCGTCGGGACCGATCAGCATCGCGTTGGCGGAGTGGTGCGTGTCAGCGCTGGAAATGCCTTGCAGCATGCGAAGTTTGACGTCGGCTTTGTCGTCGCCGTCGGTATCCTTGAGGAACCAAAGTTCCGGCGGCGCGGCCACGATCATGCCGCCGCCCCAGAATTCGAAACTGGTCACGCTGTTGAGTTTGTCGGCGAAAACCACGCATTTATCCGCCACGCCGTCGGCGTTTTCATCCGGAAAACAAAGAATGCGATCGGTGCGTGGTTCGGTCGGATTCCAATGCGGGTACGAAGGCCAGACCGAAGCGAACAGACGGCCATCGGTGTCGACCGCCATTTGCACCGGGTTGATCAACTCCGGGAACATCTCTTCGGAGGCGAACAGATTCACCTGCATGCCTTCGGCCACCTTCATCTGACTGATCGCCGCTTGGGCGCCGAAGTAAGGATGCTTGCCGCCCTCCAGAGGACCCGGCTTGTTGGTTTGCACTTCGAGCAGCGTGGGCGTGTTGTTGTCAACCACTTTGAGATCGCGGCCTTCGGCCACGGCCCACACGCGCTTGTCGCGGTTGGCGGTCATGACATCAAACACTTCCATTTCACGACGCATCACATCGGCGTTCGACTGACCAAACCACGCCAGTTTGGAACGCCCTCCGAAAACGTTGTAGCCATCAACCACGCGATACCGGCTGAACCAGTACAAGTTTTTATCGAGCACCGCCGCTCGCAGACGCTGCAACTCTTTTTCATTTTGGCTGACATGCGCGGCTTGGCCGAACAGCGCCGAAACAATCATTCTGGCCACCACGCGGTTGCCGTGCTCCAGCAGATGGACGCCGTTCATGGTGAGCGGTTTGCCGGCGGTTTCGTAAAGCTTTCTCGTGGGCGTGAAGAGGTCGACAAACCGCACGCTTTTCGACCGACACACTTCCTCCATGGCGAGCGTGTAGCGGGCGATATTCTTGTTGTTTTCAAAGCCATCGGGCAGGTTGGGGTCGTGCAGATTTTCATGCGCGATGGGCGAAAACACCACGATCCGCGGCGCGGACGAGTCGTTGTATTTTTGCGCCAACATGCCGTCGAGCATGGCGGCGAGGTCTTTCTCGAAGGCCGCCCGCCCGGCTTCGCCCCGCAAGGCTTCGTTGTATCCAAAGAAGCAAAAGACGACGTCGGAGTCGTTTTTCGCCAGCCATTGATCGGGGCTGCCGAAGTTATCGGAGCGGGGCCGGGTTTTGACTTCATCTCCAGCGAAGCCCAAATTCCGGAATGTCAAACCATGCCGAGGATGCAGGGCGTGCAAGTAGGTTTCCAGCCAAGCGTGGTGTTGCATCCGATCGGCCATCGTATTGCCGATATACGAAATATGGTCTCCCTGTTCGAGTCGGAACGCGGGCTCCGCTGCTTGGCTGATTGCATTCCAGGAGAGGATCGCCAGGAGCGCAAACGAAAACACTGCAAGCCGGCGGGAAAATCGAGGTTGGGTCATTATTTGGGGTTCCGCGCGAAAACGTGGGGAAATTGGAAAGCAATTCGTGGAGGGAAGACGCAGGAGGGTCTGCCGGAGCAGAGCACGTCTTCGAACCGAAAGTCGTATTCTATCTTGCAATCGCGTGCGTAGCTACCAGAACGTTTTCCCAGCAATGTTCGTCACAAACAGCCGGGGAAGTTGGATGCCCGCACCGATTAGCGACCGGCATTTTCGGTGTGTCATCTCGCGTTAGCGGCTATCCAAAGTCTATTCCGTGAAATGGTGTTATGGAATTCTTATCAAGCCGGCGGCTTGGCGGTCATGAGCCGGTAGTTGTGCGCAACGACACCACCGATTGGCTACTATCCTTCCAGGATAAGAGATCACAGACGCCGGGCCCCTTTGTCGAGCCCGGCGGAGGTTTTCCGCGTGGCGCCTCGCGCTCATCAACGCGAGTCCTCCAAGTGAATCGGACTGCAATCCGATACTGAAATCACTGAGGAACCTCTTTCGTCGATGCGCGGCGAAGCTGTCCACAGGCGGCGTTGATTTTGTCGCCCTTGCGTTGCCGGCAACGAACTTGAAGGCCCGCTTGCTCCAACACATCGCGGAAACGGCGCACCGCCGCCGAAGTGGGAGTTTGATACGGCAAACCCGCGACCCGATTATAAGGAATCAGGTTGATCAGCGCCGGCCGGCCCTTCAGTAACGTTGCCAGATGTTCGGCTTGGGCGGTGCTGTCGTTCACGCCAGCCAACAGCACGTATTCGAAGGTCAGGCGGCGGCCCGAAGCCTCGAAGTATTGGTCGGCTTCACGCAAAATATCGTGTAGACCGGTGCGTTGGTTCACCGGAACCAGTTGGTTGCGGAGCGCGTCGTCGGGGGCGTGCAGCGAGACCGCCAAGTTGTAATTCGTTTGCGCTCGCCGCAGCTCTTGCATGCCGGCGGGCAAGCCAACGGTGGAAATCGTGACCCGGCGGGCGCTAATTCCCAAACCGTTTTCGCGGCAGGCCACGGCGAGCGCCGGCAGAACGTTTTTCAAATTGGCCAGCGGTTCGCCCATGCCCATCATCACGATATGGCTCAGACGTTCGTCGTCGGGAAGCAGGCGTTGCAGCAACAGCATCTGTTCGACCATTTCGCCGCTGGTCAGATTGCGTTGCACGCCGTCGAGCCCGCTGGCGCAAAACACGCATCCCATGGCGCAGCCTACTTGGCTGCTGAGGCAAATCGTGCGACGATGACCCTCGCGCAGCAGCACGCATTCGATTTGCCCGCCATCGTGCAATTGGAGCAGCATTTTCTCCGTGCCGTCGGGCGAGACGCTGTGCTTAACGACCGTCATGCTCCAAACCTGAAAGCATTCACCCAGACGGGCGCGAACCTGTTTGGGCAGGTCGGTCATTTCGTCGAAACCGGAGGCGCGCCGCTGGTAAAGCCACTTGCGCAATTGACCAACGCGAAACGGCGGCAGCCCCTCCGTTGCAAACCAATCGGGGAGATTGGTTTCGAGGGCGTCGAGCAGGTAACCGGAATTCATATTCATCGTGTTCCTGGGCAGCGGGAAAAAAACGACTTCCCGGTTCAGAAACTCGGGTTTTTCAAAAAGCCGGGCTTCTCGCGCCGCCAACTCGGAATTTATTTTTCCTAGGATAAGCAAACCGCCGGTGATGACAAGGTCTAGCTCTCCAGACGAAAGTAGCAAGCATGGCAAAAACGAGTCGAAAAAAACGCACACAACAACAGGCGGTTGGTAAGCTGTATGCACCCGACGAAAAACGCGCCTGCGATCTTGTCATGCAACTGCTGGCCATTCCCGGCGCCAGTGGCGACGAAGGCGCTGTTTCTCGTTTCGTGGTTGAGCAACTCAAGGCGGCCGGCGCTCCCCATTCCGCCATTACGAGCGACGCCGCGCACCGTCGAACCGTGATCGCTGGCCAGACAGGCAATCTGGTGCTCAAGCTGCCGGGAACCCAACGCAAAGTCCGCCGCATGCTGGTTTCTCATCTGGACACCGTGCCGGTTTGCGTTGGCAGCCGCCCGCGCCGCAAGGGGAATTTCGTCGATTCGGCCGACCCCGCCACCGGCTTGGGCGCCGATAATCGGGCCGGCGTGGCGGTCATACTGCAAACGGCCTTGGAAATTCTGCGGCGAGATTTGCCGCATCCGCCGCTGACCTTCCTCTGGACCGTGCAGGAAGAGGTCGGCCTGCAAGGCGTACGGTATTTGAAAAAGTCGATGCTGGGCGGGCCGAAGCTCTGTTTCAATTGGGATGGCGGCTCACCCGAAAAACTCACCATAGGCGCCACCGGCGGGTATCGGATGTCGGTCGTGGTGCGCGGCTTGGCCAGCCATGCCGGCGGGGCGCCCGAACAGGGAGTGAGTGCGATCACGATTGCCGCGCTGGCGATTGCCGACCTGCATCAAAACGGCTGGCACGGCGATATCTCGAAAGGCCGGAAGCATGGTACAAGCAACGTGGGTGTGATTCACGGCGGACGGGCGACGAATGTCGTGGCCGATGAAGTTGTGTTGCGCGTCGAAGCCCGCAGCCACGACGCCTCATTTCGCCAGCGGATTGTTCGCGAGATCGAAAAGGCGTTTCAAAAGGCGGTCCGCGCCGTGACGAATGACTCCGGCCGGCGCGGGTCGGTTGCCTTCGAGGGTTCGCTCGACTACGAATCGTTCCGCCTGCCACAGGACGACCCCAGTTTGGCGGCGGCGGAAATGGCAATCTCGCGGCTTGCCGGCCGTCCGCTCCAGGCCATTGCCAACGGAGGGCTTGACGCCAATTGGCTCTGCCGCCACGGACTGCCCACCGTTTCGATGGGCTGCGGGCAGTTGCGGCAACACATGGTGAGTGAATCGCTCGATATTAAACAGTTTCAATTCGCCTGCCGTGTGGGGCTGATGCTGGCCACGGCCACGGAGAACGAAAACGATGGAGCCTGACGAAGAACTCTGCATCTGTTTTCATGTCACGCAACGCAAAGTGGTGAACTTCATCAGGATCGAGAAGCCGCGCCGCGCCGGGCAGTTGAGCGAGTGTTTCGGCGCGGGAACCGGCTGCGGTTGGTGCCGGCCTTTTCTGGAAACGCTGTTTGAACAGGCGGCGGAGTCGGGCGTCGTTTCCAAGGAGCTGCCCACCGCAGCCGACTACGCCCGCATGCGAGCTAGCTACATTCGCGAAGGCGGCGGCGCCCCGCCTCCCGGTTCGGCGCCAACGGAGAATGGGAATAAGACCAGCGGCGGATGAAAATGAGAGATTAGCGTCAAAATATCGTATATATTGTGTCAGGCCATGCCGCGTGAGGTATATAGTTGTGGCGTTCTGATCCGCTGGCGGTTCAGGCGCCGTATTGAAGGTAAACACCGGGGCGGTTGCAAGCGGAAAAGACGCCGCCATTGTTCTCAACGCCATTGTCTCACTTTTCATGCTAGGGCGAACATGCGCACGTTTCTCGTTACGGGTGCGGCTGGTTTTATCGGTTCTCACATCGCCACCGCTTTGGTGGAGCGCGGCGACCGGGTGCGCGTTCTCGATAATCTGTCGACGGGATTTCGCCGCAACCTGGAGCATTTGGAAGGTCGCTTTGAATTCATCGAAGGCGACTTGGTCGATTCGCGGGTGGTCGCGGAGGCGGTCCAGGATGTGGACTGCATTTTTCACCAAGCGGCGCTCGCCAGCGTGCCACGGAGTGTGGAAAACCCGCTCGAAACACATGCCGCCTGCGTTACCGGAACGGTGAATCTGTTAGACGCGGCGCGGCGCGGCGGCGTGCGGCGGGTTGTTTACGCCGCTTCCAGCAGCGCCTACGGCGATCAACCGAACAGTTCCAAGAGGGAATCGGATTTGCCGGCGCCGTTGTCTCCGTACGCCACGGCAAAACTCGCCGGCGAGTATTATTTGCAAGCTTTTTATCACACATATGGCCTGGAAACCGTCGCGATTCGGTATTTCAACGTGTTTGGACCGCGGCAAGATCCTGGCAGCGCCTATTCGGCCGTCATTCCGTTGTTTATCACCGCCATGTTGGACGGCCGGCAACCCGTGATTTTCGGCGACGGCCTGCAATCACGAGATTTTACCTATATCGACAATGTCGTGCATGGCAATCTTTTGGCGGCCGATGCCGAAGGCGTCGCGGGGCGCACCATCAATGTGGCCAACGGCCGCGCGACGAATCTGTTGGAGTTGATCGACGCCCTCCAACAAATGCTCGGCCTGACCATCGAACCACGGCATGAGCCGGCCCGGGTGGGCGATGTTCGAGAGAGTCTGGCTGATATCACGACCGCCAGAACCTTGCTGGGTTACGAGCCTCGGGTTTCCTTTGAAGAAGGGCTCCGGCGATCGATCGACTACTACCAGTCGGTGGTTAAAGTCTAGGGGAAACAACGGAGCACACCGAGTGTGATGCGACGGGACGCCGCCTTCAGTTCACTTTAGTCGGGAACGACGGCCATGAGCTCGTCCGCCACCGATTCCACTTGCTCACAACCGAGCGTGTCGCGTTCTTCGGCGAAGCCGACCAGCAAGGCTAAGTCGCACAGACGATTGATGCGTCGCGGACTGCCTTGTGTCAGATAGTGAATGGCTTCGATCGCGGGAGGGGCGAAAATCTGGCGTTGCGCGCCGGCCGCATGCAAACGATGGCCGATGTACTGCGAGGTTTCGTCGAAGGAGAACGGTCGCAACAAGCATTTGACGCCCAGGCGTTCGTCGAGTTCGGGCATCCGATCAAGGGCGGGCAAAAGAGTGGGTTGCCCGAGCAAGAGCAGCGTAAAGAGCGGGGCGCCGTTGTCTTCCAGATTGAGCAAGAGCCGTAGCGTTTCCAGGGCGCCATTTTCGGGAAGGCGTTGCCCTTCGTCGACCACGATCACGGCGTGCCGGCCTTCTTGCGCGTTGCGTCGCAGCATTTGTGTTATCCGGCGGATACTGCCGACAATCGAAGGCGCTGCCTCCGTATCGGCGACGGCATTCCCATTGGCGGCATCCCCATCGGCGGCATCCCCATTTGCCGTCGCGGAGTGAAGCTCTTCGGCGATGTACTGGAGCAGTTGCGCGGCGGGCATTTGCGGGTAGACGATCGAAACCATCGGCGAGATTTCAGCCTGGAACTGTCGCTTGAGCATGTCGATCAAGAGTGTTTTTCCGAGCCCGGCGCCGCCGGCCAGCAACGCCGCGTGACGACGGCTTTCCACGGCATAGCGAAGCTTGAGCATGGCGCCTTGGTGCGTTTCGCTGGAATAGTAGAACGCCGGATCGGCGCGATGCTCGAACGGTTTTGTTTTCAGGCCCCAAAATGGTTCGTACATCGCGCTATGTCGCCGTGTTGTGAGAGGCCGCCAAGGGCGGGCGTCGGACAGGAAGTAACAACTGACCCTGCGTGTGATTTCAATGCCGCCGATTTGCCCTTAGGCTGCTGGCCGGAAAGTTTCCACGACGCCCAGGGCCTCGATTCCCAAGGCGTCGAGTCGGCGAACGATATCCTGCAATTGGGCTTCGTTGGGACGGCGGGCGTCTTGCACCAAAATGGCCCGCGCCGCCAAGCCCGCCTTATCCGATTCATTGGCTTGCTGGGCGGACGCCTCGACCGGTCCCAGGTCGACCAACACCAGATCGAACGCTTCCGCCAACTGCTGGAGCACCACGGAAACACGTTCGCCGTCGAGCGAGGTGTTCGCGGCCGACGAACCTAGCGGAAAGGCTGTGAGTCGGTCCGACAACGAAACAACCGCCACTTCCTCCAGACGAAGCTTTTCGCTGACCACGCACTCCCAGCCTTGCGGGATATCGAGCCCTAGTTGAGGGCCGATTTCGTGATGCGCGAAGTCGGCGTCGACAATCGCCACGGTATGGCCAAGCTGGGAGGCCAGACGAGCCAGACTCAGCGCGAGCGTCGTGCGGCCTTCTCCACGCATGCCGCCGGTAACCGCCAGCAGGTTCTTTCCGTCGCGAGCCTCTTCCAGCAACCGGATCGCCACCTGCTCCAGTTGCTCGTGCTCTTCGCCGATGAGTTGGTCGACGATCGCCGGCCATTTGAATTGGTCGACCTCCCAAGAAGGCGCAAACACTTTTGGACTTGGCGGCGCTGTTTCCATGACGGCGGCCGATTGCTTCGGAGCGATTTCCTCCGCCTTCGGCGGTGGCGCCACAACCGGCTCCTCCGCCACTTGCTGTTCCACGATTTGTTCCGCCGCAATGGGTTGTTCCACCACTTGCTGTTCCGCAACCGGCGCCGCCGGTTCGGCCACAACTGGCGTTTTCTCTGGCGGCGCGGTTTCGACAAGGGCCGGAGGCGACGCTTCCACAGTGTCTTTTTTATGGTTTTCTTCGACGTCTTTATGGTCTTCTTGGACGTCTTCTACATCGTCTTCTACCTTTTTTTCGGCAACCGCCTCTTCTTGAGCAATATCCTCGGCTGGCGGCGTCACGAAGGCCTCCGACACAACGGAGGCCGCAATGGGGGCAGCGGATTCATCGGGGGCGATCACCATGTTGGTGAGCATTTCGAGGGAAAAACCGGTGTCGTGGTAGCCGGCGTCCGTCCATTGGAAGCAGGGATCCGGAAGCGGAGGCGCTTGCGGCGTCTGGGGGGCTTCCTGCTGAACCATCGGCGCGGGAAGCTCCCAGTCTTCGTAAACCGCAACACTCAGCGACTGCGTTTGGTCGGCCAGCATTTCCACGACGCCAAAATAGGGCGCCGCCCAGCGGTTGGACAGCGCGCGTTTCGCCGCTGCGTCGGCTTGAGCCTCTTGTTCGGCGGTCGGTTGAGAGGGTGTGTTTTCTTCGGTTCGAAGCGCCACGACTTGTGTTTCGGTTTGCCAACCGCGCACGGCCGACTCCATGGCGGCGGTGAGGGCGAAAGTCGCGGGACTGATCGCCTCCTCCTCCAGGACCGGACAAGTATGCAGGCCGGTAGTCGTTTCATACTCGTCGCGGCGAACTGCCGCGTCTTGATCGTTCGGCGTAGCCGGTTGGCGGCCAGCTTTGCGCATCGGAATGTGAGGCGAGGAAATCGCATTGGAGGGCGCCGGGCGATCGACGCGGCGCCAAACACCGTCGGCGAACGTAACCGCCACCGTTTCCAAGCCGCCGCTTTCGACATGATCGACAGTGGCGGGGTCGGCGGTGGCATGATCGGCGGTGGCGGAGTCGGCTGTGGTTGCTGCAATGTGCGGCGCGGCCGACGCATGGTCCGACGGCGAATCCTGAGGACGTTTTGTGAAGGCTTGGATAAAAGCTTTGTCGAGAGTGCTCATGTCGTATTTTCTCTAGTGCTTACCGCTGGTAAGAGCCAGGCGTTGTTCGGGCGGAAGGGTTTTGCGAGCCATAGGGGTTCGTCGCGGGCGGAAGGTTTGGTCGGCGCTGGGGCGCGCGGTAACGAGGGGCGGCGCCGGCGGTCGGGAGTTGTAAGGTGGGCCGCACGGAATACTGCACGCCGGTCGTAGGATACGCCGGAGGCGTGTTGGGCTCGGCAACTTCAGCTTGCGGCGGCGCGATGGCAAAGGCCTCGTTTTTGGGCTGCAATTCAACCACGGCGGCCGTTGGAATCGGCGGGGTTAGGGGAGGCTGCGGCGAAGCGGCCACCGGAGAGGGCGTTTGGGAGTCGGGCGGCGATTCCACCGCCTGATACGGCGTTCTCGACTGGGGCGCGGAAGAGGACGGCGGCGCGTTGTTCGGCTCCTTGGCGAGCGCCGGTTCAGACGATGCCTCGCCTTCCTCCCAGAATCCTGCGTCGAGCGTCACTGTGGGAGGAGAAAGCTCGGCAGCTTCGCCGTCGGTCTCCCACGCCTGCTCTGCAACAGGCGCATCGCTTGATCCGCCGCTGCGAAGTGCGAAGTATCCCAGACCAAGAACCAACACCGCCGCCGTCGCGACGATCGCACGCGTATGCCGAAACGCCGATGCTCCCACCACGGCTTGGCGTCGCCGACGCTCACGCCGTAACGCGCCGACCTGAGCAGGCGCCTCAGAGCCAGTATCGTTTTCGGAATTCGGTGGTTCTGGAACAGGCGCCGGTGTGAGGTCGCGCAGCCTTAGTAAAACAGGCAGCTTCCGCAATTCAGGCGGCTGACTCGATTGGCGGACTTCCATTCCGGTCGTTCCTATCGTTACGGCGAGCTAATGAAACACGCTACCGGCGTCAGGACCGTTCGGGAAATGGGCGTCGCCTTTCGCTCCGCGAAAGTAGCGCTCTTTCGCGGAGCGAAAGGCGACTATCCGACAATTATTTCTCGAACGCTCCTAAGAAAATGTCGCTCGGCATGATTTGACGCCATTGCATTTATCTCGATCCGAGTTACATATTTTCGGCCGTTTGAGATAATGCACGCTTCGGAGTTTCTTATCGGTCCGGTTTGCAACGATCTTGAGCCATACGCAGACTTTGCTGGTTATGCGGAGTAGCAAAAGGCGAGACCGCTGGAATGCACCATCTCGGCGTTTTAGGGCGTCTGGGAGGTAGGTGGTTTGGACAGGTTCCCGGTTGTCGATAATCGAGTAGGGTGAGCCGCGGGGATCAGCCGCGACTCAGCCCTCTCACAGAACCGTACGTACGGGTCCGTATACGGCT
>QIKY01000321.1 GCA_003233175.1 Planctomycetaceae bacterium
GGCGTCGGCGCTGAGCGACATCGTGATCGGCGCCTTGGAGCCTTCTTGCGCGCGGCCCGCGATGTTTTTGCCATCGGCGTCGCCCACGCGAACGGCTTCGCCGGGACGGGGCTTATCGCGAACTTGCGAATCGTAGGCGCCGGTGTTGGTTCGTTCTTCAGGACGATCTCCCCGCCCTTGCCCTTCGCCCAGCAGGCCATCACCCATTCCCTGGCCGCGTCCCATGCCGTTGCCGAAGCCTTGCAGGTCGGACATATCGGCGTCGAACATATCGCCCTTGGCCATCGCGATTTGGTCCATGACGTCGTCCAGGGTTTCGAGTTCGTCGAGTTGTTCTTGGAGGGAATCGAGGTCTTCGGCCAGCTTGCCCAGTTCCGAGGCCGCGTTGGCTTGCTCTCCGTTGGCCATGCATTTTTTGCACTCGCCCATTTTGGCGGCCATTTTTTCGACCAAGTCCATTTGCTTGTCTTGCTGTTTGAGCCGTTCAAGCTGTTGCTCCAATTCTCCGGCGCCGACTTGATCGCCGGCCTTTTTCTTTTCTCGAATTCGCCGTTTCAAATCTTCCTTGGCTTGCTCGTGGGCGTCGACCATTTCCTTCATTTTCTTTTCGAGCTGGGCCATTTGCTCGACCAACTGTTTCTTTTCCGCCTCACTTAATCCTTCGCTTTTGAGCTTTTCTTGCAGCGAGCGAATTTCTTTCACGGCTTGCTTGAAATCGCCTTCCTTCATCGCCTTGGCGATTTTGTCGGCCGGGCCACGATTCAGATTCTTCAAGCCTTGCATCTGTTTTTGCATTTTTTTAGCGCCGCCCAACGCCTGCCGGCGTTTTTCCAAGTCCTTGGCCAGATCGTTGAGTTTGATCAGCGTTTTTTTACGGTCGGCGTTGTTGCTTTTGAGGTGGTCTTCGATGCCCTCTTCAAATTTCTTGAACAGATCAGTTGCATCGGTGAGACCTTTTTGCTCCGCGCGGCGGCGGCGCTCGGCAATGCGTTTTTTCAGTTGGGCGGTCGACTTCCTAATGCTCTCGACCTCTGCATTGCTGGCGTTGGCCTGCTTGCTGGTGTCGAGCACGGCGTCGGGAACAAACATCGTGAGTGCGAAAACGGCCACGGCGGCGGCCAACGGAAAGAGCGGCCGCCAACCGGTCGAGATTTGAAATTTGTCTCGCACGTCGAGCCGTTGCACGCTGCGCAATGTGTCTTGCATGAGCGCGGCGCCCGCGGGTGATTCGAGGTCGCTTTTTTCCAAGGTGATAGCGCTGGCCACGCGCTCTTTCAAACCGAAACGGCGATCGATTTCCATGGCGGCGTCAACTGCCCGTGAGCGAATGAGGTAGGTCCAGAGAATCGCGACGACGAACCCAACCGCGACCGAACCTCCGATCCAACCCCATGTCCAACGCGTGGCGTCGATTCCCGCGAGCGGCCAGATTTTTGGAATCGCCAAGCCAACAACAGCAACCAATAGCGCGGCGAAGATCGACCAACTGGCAATTTTAAGGAATTGCTGCACAACGAGCCGCCGCCGAGCCTGATTGACTTGGTGTCTGATTTCATCCATTGAATCGTTCCCACAGAAATAGATCGTTCCCACAGAAATAGGTAGTCCGCCAACACTGCGGAGAGACGGGAATTGCCCCGGCTTCAATTGCCTTTATTTCGCCGTAACCTACACAATATTATAAGGTTTCGGGTAATTTTTTGCGGGGAATAAGCGGAAAGCAGGGCATTTCACCGTAACGCGTTTCACTGAAAACACTTACGGCGGTCGGTCTACTTTAGGTCTTCGTAGAGTATAGCCCGCTGAAGATGCCTGAGATTACTATCATTGATCTTCGGGAAATCCGGGGTCTATTTGCGATGGAGATGTCCCCAGGGCATTTGCGATTTTTTCAATTGTTACACTTGTCGGCACGTGAACGCCAGTTTCTAGGCGGCAGACATGACTCTGCGATATACCGGCTTTTTCGGCTAGTTCGACCTGGTTCATGCCTAGTTTCTCGCGACAGTCCTTTATAACTTTCCCGACGCTGAGGCGGTACGTCGTCAGCTTGTTTCGTATGTACGCATCCTCGTGTGATAGGTCGAACTCTTCTCTCAATTCCACCAGCATCGTCTCAGGCATGAAAATCTCTTCGACTGTCTCGATTATCTCCGATTGCAGATTCTCATCATCGGTATTCGCATACTGCTGGAACAGTTCAACCAAATCTGAGGCAGTGTCCTTGGGCAGGCTTTTCAGTAACGCATTCAGTTTCTTCTGTGCGTCTTCAATAGCCTTCCGGTACACCCTCTTTTCAACGTCGTTGTTTTCTAGTGTCGTATTCATATCAGTTTCCTCGCCGTATGATGCCCATTAGTTTGGTTCCGAACGTTCATACGTGATTGTGCTGCCTTTAAAGTCACCTTTCTGGTAGCACTTCCATCTGTTTTTAAGGCGAATTTGGATGTGTGGAGGCGCTTGGCCATCATCCTCCTTTTTGTAGGTGTGCAAAACGACGACATCATTATGCTTGTCGTCGTACCTGAAATAAACTCGCATGTTCTTTCGTCCGAGAGTCCCGCCTTTGGCCTTCAACTCCCAGAAGTCACCGAATGGCGCAATGCTCAGATTCGATTCATACTGCTTCTGGCCAAAACCAACCAGTTGCTTAACCAAGTCTTTGAGGTGAAGGTATTGACCGGGTGTCAATTCTTTCCACCCTTCCTTGGCGGCAATACCTAGAACGACGATTTGTTGCCATTTTGCCAGCTTTTGGTCATTATCGACCACAGCCCTTGACCGTTTGCTTTTGGCCATCGATAGAATCCTTCATCGGGTGTCACGGCGTCCCTCCATGAGTGATTATACAACGATTTATCCGCGAATCAAGTCAATATACAGCGCAGTCCAGTTTTTGCAAGGGGGGGAACTGGTGCGAATTCCTGGATTCCTGGGAAATGGCCTTTTAACTCACGTGCTAGCAGCAAATGAAGGAGCGAGCAGCACTTGATTTCGCACCGCTCCCCCAGCAACACACTATTTGGACACTCACTCGCCGCTTGAAGAGCCATCGGCAGGCGGTTCTGGTATGATTGAGGCATTGCTAACCGTGTGAAGTAAATATTTAGCAGTTTCAAAGTTGGGTCAAATTCAGTTGGTTGTCGTAAGGCGAATACCCCGCAGGGGTTGCATTCCACAGCCCAGGGTCAGCGGCGTCGCCGCGCCACCCTGGGAATTTGATGGTTTAGGATGAGATGAACCCTGCAGGGGTTCCACAATGTGAAAAACGCACCACGCTTCAACGTATTGCCGATCAATGAATTGACGCATTGTGCAACCCCCGTGGGGTTGGGTTTGTATTTGGCATCACCCCCACGTGCGCTCACTACGTTCGCGACATGGGGCTTTGGAATACAACGCCTTCGGCGTACACACAATGTTTGAATGTCCAACTTGAAACCACTAAATACAGGTTTCTTTTTAACTTTTCGTTGCGAGACAGAACGATCATGCTGCCTGAACACCAACGGATTCGCGCACTTACGCGTCGTCATTTTCTGCGAAATTGTCAGGCGGGATTGGGAAGTTTGGCCTTGGGCCAACTCCTGGGCGGCCAAAGTTCCGCCGCGCCCAGTTCAGGCAAAAGCACGTTGGCGGTCAAGTTGCCGCCGAAACTGGCCAAGGCCAAACATGTGATTTACATGCACATGGCCGGTTCGCCGCCACAGCATGAACTGTTCGACTACAAACCCAAGCTGGTCGAATTCAACATGCAGCCGTGTCCCGACAGCCTCCTGAAGAACCAACGCTTTGCGTTTATCAAAGGGCGGCCGAAACTTCTCGGCACGCCCTACAAGTTCTCGCCTCAGGGGGAGTGCGGAACGCAAATGAGTGAACTGCTGCCGCATTTGGGCAAGTGCGCCGACGACATCGCGGTGATCAAGTCGATGTACACCGATCAGTTCAATCATGCGCCCGCCCAACTGTTTCTCTACACCGGATCGCCCCGATTCGGAGGCGCCTCCATGGGCAGTTGGGCAACCTATGGACTCGGCTCCGAAAACCAAAACCTGCCCGGTTTCGTGGTGCTGCTGACCGGCGGTTCCGATCCTAGCGGCGGCAAAAGCCTGTGGGGTTCGGGGTATTTGCCTTCGGTGTATCAGGGGGTGCAATGTCGGACATCGGGCGACCCGATCCTTTATATGTCGAATCCGGCGGGCATCAGTCGCCCGGTGCGGCGGCGAAGTTTAGACGCCCTACAAAAGCTCAATCAGCGGGAGCATGAGCAGTACGGCGATCCTGAAACATTAACGCGCATTGAACAATATGAGTTGGCGTTCCGCATGCAAATGGCAGCGCCCGATGCGTTCGACCTGCGGCAAGAGAGCAAAAAAACGCTGGAGCAATACGGCGCGGTTACCGGCCAAACCTCGTTCGCCAACAATTGCCTGCTGGCGAGGCGGCTGGTGGAGCGGGGCGTCCGCTATGTGCAGCTCTTCCATTACGGGTGGGATTTTCACGGCACCAGCAAGGGCAACGATATTGTGTACGGCCTGCCGCCGCGCGTGAAAGAGGTTGACCAGCCGATGGCGGCGTTGGTCAAAGACCTCAAGCAACGCGGGCTGCTCGACGAAACACTGATCATTTGGAGCGGCGAGTTTGGACGCACCTCCATGAACGAAGAGCGAAACGGCTCCAAATTTCTCGGCCGCGATCATCATCCGCACTGTTTCTCGATTTGGATGGCCGGCGGCGGCATCAAAGGCGGCCTCAGTTACGGCGACACCGACGAACTGGGCTATTTCATCACCGAGAATAAAATGGGCGTGCCCGATTTGCAGGCCACCATGCTGCACTTGCTCGGCTTCGACCCGAAGGCGCTTTCGTATCCATTCTTAGGGCTCGACGCGCGTTTGATTGGTCCGACCGACGACGCCAAAATCCAACACGGACTGTTGGCGTAGCAATCGACGCCGTCAGGAGATCGTAGGTGAATTTGTCGAACGACGAGCCCGCGAACGATGTGCAGGCCGGCAAGGCGCCGGACAACGACACCCGGTTGGCCCTGCTGCTCGACGATTTGATCGGCCGCGTGCAGCGCAAGGAGTCGGTCGATTTTGCCGAAGTCGCTGGTCGGCATCCTGAATGGAAAGAAGAGTTGCGCGAACTTTGGGGCGCGGTGCTATTGGCCGACGCCGCCGCGCAAAGCCACGCACACGATTCCTCCTCCGCCACGGCGGCGTGGTCGGGCCAAGAGTTGGAGTTGCCCGCCCGCATTGGCGATTACGAACTGCTGCACGTTCTGGGACGCGGCGGAATGGGCGTGGTGTATTTGGCGCGGCAAGTGAGTCTGGGCCGCAAGGTCGCGGTGAAAATGATTCTTCGCGGCGCCATGGCCACCGACGCCGACGTCGCCCGTTTTCAGGCCGAAGCGGAGGCCGCCGCCAAGCTGGAGCACCCCGGCATCGTGCCGGTGTATGAAGTCGGCCAACACCAAGACCTGCACTACTTCAGCATGAAGTACGTGGCCGGCCCCACGCTGGCGCAAAAATACGCCGACGAATCGCCTGAGCCGCGCGAAGCGGCCCGCATTCTGTTGGCCGTCGCGCGGGCGATTCACTTCGCACACCAGCACGGCGTGCTGCACCGCGATTTGAAACCCTCTAACATATTGCTCGACGCCGATGGCGCCCCGCACGTGACCGACTTCGGCTTGGCCAAGCAGGCGAGTGTTGTCGACGGCATGACGCTCACCGGCGCCATTCTGGGAACGCCTTCGTATATGTCGCCCGAACAGGCCGCCGGAGGACGCGGAAACATCGGCCCCGCCAGCGATGTTTATAGCCTCGGCGCCGTGCTTTACCATTTGCTTGCCGGACGGCCGCCGTTTCGAGCCGCCACGTTTGTCGACACCGTGCTGCTGGTGCTCGAACAGGAGCCCGCGTTGCCGCATGAGGTCGATCCCAAAGCCGACCGCGATCTAGAAATGATCGCCATGCATTGTTTGCAGAAGCCGTCCGACTTACGCTATGCCAGCGCCGCCGAATTGGCCGACGATCTGAACGCCTACCTGCACGATGAGCCGATTTCGGCGCGCGGCGGCAAGTTTTCGCAAGTGGTTTCACGCCTGTTTCGAGATACCCACCATGCGCCCATTCTGGAAAACTGGGGCCTACTCTGGATGTGGCACAGCCTGGCCCTGCTGCTGATTTGCCTGGGCACCAACGCCATGTTTTGGTGGGGCGACCGGCAGCGCCTGCACTACGCGTTTTTATGGATCGTGGGCGCCTGGACCTGGGCCTTGATTTTCTGGGTGTTGCGCCGCCGCGCCGGACCAGTGACTTTTATCGAACGGCAGATTGCCCACGTTTGGGCGGCCAGCATGGTGGCGGTCAGCATGTTGTTTCCGCTGGAGTTATGGCTCGACCTGCCGGTGCTTTCGCTGGCGCCGGTGTTGGGGCTGATCAGCGGCATGGTGTTTTTGATCAAGGCGGGCATTCTTTCGGGGGTGTTTTACCTTCAAGCCGCCGCTTTGTTCGCCACCTCCGCGTTGATGGCGCGCTGGCCGAATTTCGCCCATCTGATTTTCGGCGTGGTTTCCGCCGCCTGTTTTTTCTTTCCCGGCTGGAAATACCACCAACGGCGTCTGGCGTCGCGCCGCGAAAAATAGCGATGCACTGCGCCGCCGGACGTTGTTGGTCAAAGTGTACGCGTCAGCGAGTTTTCATTAGCGACGCGAAGCCGCGGGACGCGCGCCAATTTGAGACGTCTTCGCCAGGAAGTTATCGACCTGCGCTGCTTCCTTGAGGCGGTCGAACTCCTTGGCCATCGCGAGGCGAATCTTTTTCTCATGGATGTCCTTGAAAATTTCATCGCGTACGGCGTTAAAATCGCTCACGACTGGTTTCGTGCGGCCGATGCATCGCATGATGATGCTGGTTTTCTCGATATTGAGAATGCTCGAAAGCTCGCCGGGCTTGAGCCGGAAGGCCTCTCGCTCCAACACGGGTTGCCCGCCGTGCTTACGAATGGGAGGCACGTGCCCGGAGTTCGCTTTCGACGAAGGCTCAATGGAATACTGTTCGGCGAGTTCCGAAAAGAATTGATCGGTGGGGTTCGACCGAGCCATTTCCCAAACTTTCTGCGCCTGGCGTTGGTCGTTCAAAACGATCGCCAGTATTTCCACACGCTCGCCGAAATTCGCGGTAAATCCTTTTTGTAAGTCTTCGTCCGTGATTTGTATGTCGCCGCCGACAAGTTTTTTCAAGGCGGCGGTCGGCCAGACCGCGTCGCGAATATAAAGCTCCACGGTGGCGCCTTCTTCCTGCGTCACTTTACTCAGCCACGCCTCGACATCGGGCGAACCATCTTTTTTCAGAAAGCCGTATGTTTCGGCGGCGCGAACGGTTTCGCTGTCAATATCTTCGCTGGCGACTTGTAAACGACGACGACGAAGTTCCTGGATCAAAATTTTTCGATTGATTTCGCCTTCGAGCACGTCCTGGCCATGCCGCGTGAGGCATTCCTCGGCCAACTGGCGAATGGTTATTTTTCGACCGTTGATTGTCGCCGCGACGCCCGGCGATTTCACGCGCAATTTTGGATCGTTGTAGATATTCACCACCTTGGATTTTTTCTGCATTTCGAGGAGTATCTTGGTGGCCGCGGCGCGCAGTTTGTGCTCGCGAATTTCACTGCGCAAGTTATTTTCCTCGGCTTCGCGATACTTCTCCGGAAGAAGATCGGCCGGCAAATGTTTTTCACATTTCAGAATGATGTACTGGTTGGCCACGAACAACACCGGCGAGATATCGCCGGGATTCATCTTGAAGACGGTGTCTTCCAAATTTTTGTCACCCATATGACGGCGAATCGGCGGGATCAGGCCGCGCGCACTGGCGCTGTTGGGATCTTCCGAAAAATCTTTCGCCAAGGCGCCGAAGCCGGCAGGATCCGCCAACGCTTTTCGCCGCAGTTGTTCGGCTTTTTTTTCGCTGCTGACCGCGATCATCCGCACGCCGACGCGCGGGCCATGCTTGATTTCGAAGGCGCGGTCCAGTTCCGCCTGACTGACCTGAATGCTCTTCGCCGCGATGCGGCGCATGGCCAACTTCGGCCAAATCATGTCGCTACGGTACTGCTCGATGTTTTGGTTGCGTTCGTTTTTCAGCAATTTCAGCCAGCGATCGACCGGCAAGCCGAAGCTTTTGGCGAACCGTTCGATTTCGGCGTCGACATCGGCTTCCGTGATCACGATGCCGCGCTCCTGGCAAGCCTGAAGAATAAGATGTTTGTTGATCACGTTTTCAGCCACGTCGCCCCCGTATCGCAGCAGGCATTCGTTCGCCAATTCCTGGCGGCTGATCGGTTCGCCGTTGACAACCGCCGCGATTTTCATCGCGGGCTGCGGCAGAGGACCGGCCACTTTCGTGGTTTGGGCCTGAATCGGCGACGTCAAAAGAAGGGCGAACGCTGCTAGCACGACGCAGCGGCCATGCATTTTGGCGCCGGCGGCCACGCGGTTCAGAATCTCGAAGCATCCATTCCCCAACATCCCAATTCTCCTTGCTGGTCTTAAATCGGACCGCCGCTTGGAGCGGCGCTCGACGCGCAATATTTTCTAGAGGCGGCGGAGTATAGAAACGATGCGTCGGCCGCGTCAAGAGGTTTTTGCGAAAATTGAAATCGTGAATTCACGAGGAAAATCGCGCCGGAGCAAAACAGTATTTGCTGGTTTGGAAGTGCGCGAATCAGAAAAACGCTGAGGCGTACACGCCCAGGACGCTATTGGCGTTTGTCGTCGGGTCCAAACCGGCCGCGATATTCCTCCACCGGGTATTTTAGGGCGTTCTTTTTCATTTTATCTCGGAGGAGCGTCGCCAGGTCGAGATCGAGTTCGTTGGCAATCGCGATGGCGTAGCTCAGCACGTCGGCCAGTTCCTCGCCCACGGCGGCAAGTTTTTCAGTGTCTTCTCCAACGGCGCGCGAGGCTTCGGTGGTCAGCCACTGGAAATGCTCCATCAGTTCGGCGGCTTCAATGGCGAGCGCCATGCTGAGGTTTTTGGGCGAGTGAAACTGCTCCCAATCGCGGGCCTGTACGAACTGCCGCACCACTTCGCGCAACTCGTGGACCGTCGTGGAATGATCGTTCATAGGCCTGACTATAACGATTTCCTAGTCGCTGAGCGCCTGGTCGAGATCTTGTTCCAGATCTTCGGCGGCTTCGAGCCCGACCGAGAGCCGAATGAGGCCGTCAACAATGCCGTGGGCGGCGCGGTCTTGGGCGTCGTAACTGGCGTGGGACATCGAAGCGGGTTGTTCGATCAACGATTCCACAGCGCCCAAACTCACCGCCAATTGAAACAGACGCGTGCTTTCGGCCACGCGTTTGGCCTTGGCGTAGTCGCCCTTGACTTCAAAGCTGAGCATAGCGCCGAAGCCGCCTTGCATTTGGCGCTGGGCGATGGCATGCCCGGCATGGCTCGCCAAACCGGGATACAGCACGCGCGAAACACGGTGATCGGCGGCGAGGAATTTCGCCAACCGCTCGGCGGTGCGGCACTGTTCGCGAACGCGAAGCTCCAAGGTTTTCAGGCCCCGCGAAGTGAGGAATGCATCCCAGGCCGACATCACGGCGCCGGTCGCATTCTGGATGAAATACAGCCGGTCGAGAAGTTCTTGATCTCGCACGATGAGCGCGCCGCCCAGGGAATCGCTGTGGCCCGCCAGATACTTCGTGGCGGAATGCATGACGATATCCACCCCCAACTCCAGAGGACGCGTGAGCACCGGCGTGGCGAAGGTGTTGTCGACGCCCAGCAAAATCCCGCGGCGTTTCGCCAGTTCGGCGCAGGCCGCCAAATCGGTAATGCTCATCAAGGGGTTGCCGGGCGTTTCCAGCCACAACAACTTGGTGTTGGGCTGGATCGCGCTGGCCAGTTGGCCGACGTCGTGGCTGGGCGCCAAGCTAACGGCCACGCCGGCCCGCGTGGCGATTTTGTGAAACAGACGATACGCCCCGCCGTAAATATCGGACCCGGCCACGATATGATCGCCGCTCTCGAACAGCATGGTCACGCAGTGAATCGCGGCCATGCCGGAACTAAACGCCAAGCCACCCACGCCGCCCTCCAGGGAAGCCAGCGTCTGTTCAAGATTTTTGCGGGTGGGATTCCCGCTGCGGGAATAATCGAATTCACCCCACTCGCCGGCGCCCGGTTGCACAAACGTGCTCGCGACATGAATCGGCGGCACGACAGCGCCGGTTTGGGCGTCGCGCTCGTTGCCTATGTGTATCGCCCGCGTGCGAAATTTCCAGTTGGTCATGACGATTTTTCCGGCCGTTACTTACTGCCCCGCCTCGAGCGCTTGCTGCAAATCATCGATCAGGTCGGCCGCGTTTTCGATCCCGCAGGCCATGCGGATCATGTTGTCGGGGATGCCGAAGCGTTGGCGCTCCTCGGCGGTGCATTGGTAGTAGCTCATCACGAGCGGCTGCTCGATTAAAGACTCCACGCCGCCCAGGCTGGGTGCGATGCGCGCCAGCTTCGCGGCGTCAACCACATCGGCGGTGGCCCGCCAATCGGCGTCCTTGATTAAAAACGTCACCAATCCGCCAAAGCCCTTCATCGTTTGCTTGGCGATGGCGTGCTGCGGATGGCTGGGCAAACCGGGGTAATACACTTTTTCCACCCGCGAGTGGCCTTCCAAAAATTCAGCCACCGCCTGCCCATTGGCGTTATGACGGTCCATGCGCAGCTCGAAGGTTTTTAATCCTCGCGAAAGAAGATACATGTTGTGGGGTGAGTTGATGGCGCCCATCACGCCGCGCAGATTACGAACCGACTCCATGTTTTCGTTCGTGCCGATAATCACGCCGGCCAGAAGATCGTTGTGGCCGCCCAGATACTTGGTGGCCGAATGCAGCACGAAGTCGACGCCGTATTCCAGAGGTTTGATGTTGTAGGGCGTGGCCAACGTGGCGTCGATGAGCGTGTCGACGCCGTGTTTTTTTCCCAAGGCGCCGAAGCATTCTAAGTCAATCACGCTCAGATGCGGGTTCGTGGGCGATTCACTCACCAGCATTTTGGTGCGGGCGTTGATCGCGGACTCCATCGCGGCAAAATCGCCGGTGCGAACCTGATGCGTGACAACGCCGAAACGCGCCAAGTGCTTGGAGCAAAATTCACGGCTGCGGTGGTAACATTCGTCGAAGAACACGACTTCATCGCCGGCGCTGAGCTTCGACATCAACAGGCCGACAATCGCCGCCATGCCGCTGGAATACAGCAGCGCCTGTTCGCCACCCTCCAACGCCGCCAACTTCTGCTCCACCACGCGCTCGCCGGGGTTGCCGTAACGGCCGTATTCCTGGCGCGGCTGGTCTTGCTCGATGTAGTCGATCACGGTTTGCGTGTCGGTGAAGGTGTAGGTCGAGGCGCAAAAGATGGGGTCGGTTATTGCGTCGCCCGGTTTTTGTCGGGCTTCCCCGGCATGAACAGCCACAGTGGACGAACCAAGGGATGAACCCGGCGAACGGCCGCGTTTATGAGAATGCATCATTGCACGCGCTCCACAAAGTGAGAATGGCGGGCGCGACTCTACAAAAAAAGCCGCGGCGCCGTCTTAATGAGGTCTGCCGCAGCTTTCACGTTCAACCGATAAAATCGCCGAAAAAAGCACTCTTGTTGTGGCGATGGCTCTTTAGCAGTTGAGGCTGCAAGCGGCCGCAAATCCCTGGACTTGGTGACACAAGTATACCTGCCTCGCCGCCGGCCGACAACCGTTTTTCGGCGCGTATTTTGCCGGCAACGTCGTCGTTACCGGTACAGGCCGCATCGCAACCGGTGAGTTTACCGACTGCGTCGCCCTGGCAGTAAAAAAATGGCGATTCTCCTCGCACGGCGAGAACCGCGCCGCTACTTGCCTTGCAAGCAGAGCACCTGCCCGTTGATCGTGGTGAGGTAAATTCGACCGCCGGCGGCGGCCATGCCGTCCCACACGGGGGCGGAAGGCAGCTTGAACTGGCCGATTTTTCGTCCGTCCACCGCCGAAACGGCGTGTAGCAGCGAGCCGAACTTGCCCGACATGATTTCATCTTGCCGGGCCAGTTGCACTTGAATTTCGGGATCGCCTTCGGTCAGTTTCTGGAACGACGTTTCTTCGTTGATGATGTCCGCCGGACCGGCAATAAACAACGTATCGCCGGCCTTGACCATGGCGCGAATGAACATCGGTTCGTCTTGCGCCCAATGGTGTTTGACATAGGAGTTGGGAGTGGCGGGCGCGCCGCCGCGGCCGCGCACAAAACGCAAACCCGCGCCGATTTTGCCGCTCGTAACCCGCGCGCCTTGCACCACGCCGCGGTTGTTGTTCGGCGACGCATCGGCGGCCTTTCCCTTATCGAACGACATCGCCAGCGCCAAGGCGTCGTTTTGTGGGGCGTCGCCCTGGGGCGCGGCACGGCCATCGACTTCTTGTTGGTAACGGGTGGCTATTTCCTTTTCAGACAGAGCCCGATGATGGATGCGCACTTCGTCGACCTTGCCGGTCAGTCCGTTGGGGCTTTGATAACTCCCCACGGCGCTGCCGTCGTCGGCGCCGATTTGCAACGCCTGCGCCGGTTGCTGCGAAACCAAAGCCGGCGCTTTCCCGGTAGCAACCAACTTGCCGTTCACATACAGCCGCATCGATTTATCTTCGCTCAAAACGCCGGCCACGTGAAACCATTTGCCTTGCTGTTTTTTCGCAGCGCCGATGGTGACCAGCTTGTTGTTCGAGCGGACGGCGAACTGCGGTTTGCCCTGCCGAAGGAATAAGGCGTATCCGTCGGCGGGACCGCCATGGGCCAGAATGACGCCGTTCGGTTTGTCGGACGTGGCCCAAGCAATGGCTGAAATTTCCTGGTTCGACGGGTTCAAACTCTTGGAGTTGGCCACGTTGACAAAAGTGGCCTTGCCTTTTCCACGCTTGTTCGCCGCCGGAGCGGGCGCCTGGGGCGCTTCTTTCGGCGCCGAGAACAGTTGGTGTTCCAGGATGGTTGTCCAACGGTAGTAGTTGGCTTTGCGGCCGAAGCCGTAAACATTGTTTTCGTCGAACACCAAAATCCGACCCGAAGGAGCGTACTTCCCGGCTTGAAAATAGCCCGAATGCCCGCCCGCGAAACTGCGTCCATACACCCAATAGGAACGGTGGAACATGGAATCGTCGAGGAAGCCGAGGGGCGCGAACAGGTGGGCTTCATCGCCGCGTTGCACGAAACCCTGCTCCGCCGGCGAACCGGAATGAGGACCCAGCCCTTCGCGCTGGCCTTCGCCATCAAATTTTTGAGAGCGCATGAAGATCGATTTTCCATCACTGGAAAGGATATCGGGCAGGCCGACCGGCATGTTCAACACTTGCAAACGCGACTGAATATTCTTGCCGGTGGTGGGGTCGGTTTCATCGACGTGGGCTTCGGCCAGCAACTTGCCGTATTTGATATCGAGCTTGAGGAAACGCAGGCCGCCATCGAGAAAATTCGAGCGACCGGCAACGGCATAGACAAAGTCGCCTTGCACGAGCAGGCTGCCATGCACCGGCCAAACCGATTCCAACTGTTCGTAGGCCGGCAGACGCATATCGTACGGCGCGGCGCGAAAACGCCAAATAAGTTCGCCATCGGAAGCACGCAGGCAATAAACATAACCATCGGCGGCGCCAAAAAAAGCTCGGCCGCGAGAAATGGTCGGCGGTGAATCGATCCGTCCGCCCACCGTTTTGCGCCACACCGGCTTACCGGTTTGGGCGTCGAGCGCATGCACGGTATGCGCATCGACCTGGGCGACAAAAAGTTTTCCGTCGGCCACCACCACGCTGCTGAGTTTCCCGCCCAACGTGGTTTCCCAGCCGGCTTTCAAGTTCGCCGGCACGCTTGTTTTGCTGTATCCGCTGCGGGCGTCGTTGCCGCGATACGTGGGCCAATCGGCGTTCTCTTCTTTCTCGGCCAGCGGCAATTTCTTCGGCAGAGGCAACGGGTCGGAGAAGGCTGGTCCCGGCTCCAAACGCGGCCCGGCGTCTGGCCGGTCGTACGGCTTCGCCCGCTTGGGCGCTAACGCATTCAGGCCAAACAGTTTCGCTTCGGGATAACACGCACAGTTGTGCGGCGGGGCGTACACCAGCCCGTTGCAAGGCATGATGCCGTACAAGCAACTGCCGCGCACCCAATGGTTGATGTTCCAATCTTCCTTTTCATGGTCGACGAATTCGATGCCCGTGCGCGAGGGCAGCAGGAAGCGGTCGGTCGCCTTCGCGATATAACACCGATGATGGAACCAGTACGTATCGACGTTGGGCGGGAACTCCTTTTTGATTTCACCGGTGCGAGGATCGCGCCCAGTAAAGATGCCGGTATCTCGCGTGGAGGTGGTGGGGGCGTTCCAGACTAGGCCGCTGGCGATGAGCAAATCTTCGGGCGATTGGTAACCCGACTGCGCATGCGGCGCGGTCCAGAGTTTTTTTCCGCTGGCGGCGTCGTAGGCGGTCATTTTGCGGTCGCCGCCGGCGAAAAAGGCCACCCCCTGATAGATCACGAGCTTGGGGCCGAAGTTCATCGTGATCGCCTGGCGGCGACCCACCGGCGGCGAAGACCAAATCTCTTCACCGGTGGCGCGCTGCAAACACACGACCTTTTCGCCATCGTGAAAGAACACGCCTTCGTTGCCGGCGGAGAGCGTCAGCGGCGCTACGCGCGTTTTTACCGTCCAGAGATGCCGCCCCGAAGCGGCGTCGTAGGCCATCACCTGACGGGCTTGTTCGTTCCAATGGTATTCCTCGCGAACTCTGGCTTGATCGCCCACGTTCAGTTTGGGCTTGAAATTATCAAGTTCGGCGCTGCCCTTGTTGACCAACAGAAACAGCACGCCGTCGTGAAAAATAACTTCTTCAACGCCATCGCTCTCGGCGTACGTGCGCAGCGTTTTTCCACTGGAGGCGGCAAGCGCCGAGAGCGGCGCCTTCACGCCGAGGGTGACGAAAACCGTATCATCAACCGCCACCAAACGGCGCGCCAACTGGGTTGGCCCGCTCTTGAGCGGCCAGAGGTGCTGGCTCCAATGGCTGATCGGTTTTTTCCAGAGCACGGTTCCGTTGAAGGCGTCGCGGGCGATGACGGTCCATTTGGCGGGAAGTTGGATCGAAGTTCGCGAGCCCTCGTCCATGATGTAAAAAATACGGCCCCCGGTCGAGACCATCGCACTCAGGCTGCTCATGCGATCATGATGCCGCGACCAACGAGGACTGCCCACCCATTGCAGCCGCCGCGGCGGACCGACCACGTCATCGTGCGCGACGGCGTTTCCGCTGGCGTCGTGGAGGAAGTGGGTCCAATCGTCGATGTTGTCGGGACGCGGCTTGATCGTTTTCGTCCACTCGCCGTTCCGCTTGAAATACGCCACGCCGCCGGGCGCGAGCACGCGCATGGCTTCCGCCGCGAGGTCTTGGTCGGGTTCCTCGGCCACCACCAAATTCGCCAGCCCATCGATATAGGGCAAATGCAGGCCATCGAACTGATCGACGGAAACGGGTCCGTAATCGCCGGTTGCGAAAATGGTTTTGCGGGCTTGATCGACGTCTTCAGCGTCGAACGCGAGTCCATGCACGAGGTATTGGTCGCCGGCGTGCAAGGCGGCGGTGAGGCGGCCATCGCGGCAGCCAATATGAATGACCAGCCCGCCAGCAATGCCAGAGTCATGCAGAATGGCCTCCGACTGCTCTTTGGGAGAAGGCGCGTCGGCCGCTGTTGCTCGATACTCCGAGAAGATGGCGAAAATAACGAGTGTGGCAGAAATAACGGCCAGGAAAGAGAAAGACCGCATGGAAAAAACGTTCGACGGCATGGAACCGCTCCTCAAAGGTGTTTGCGCAACTAACGGTAACGACCGAGCTAATCTGCTCGGCGACGCCGGGTCG
>QIKY01000364.1 GCA_003233175.1 Planctomycetaceae bacterium
GGAGGGCTCGCTGGCCGCTCCGCCAACCCCAAACAAATTCACTAATCCAATCAACCTTAACCCCGCGCCAACTAATACTGGGGAAGTTCAATTGCTTCCGGCAACGCAGGATGTTGTCCGCACGGTGTCGCGGATAGTTAAGGAAACCGGTGCAACAGTGCACATTCACGAACGCTTCACAATTATTGAGGACTGAATCATGGCGAGAAAATTTGAATATGAGCGACATATCACCGTGGAGCCGCCAAAGGGCGGTAGTGGTGGTTCGGGTGATGATGGTGCCCTGTATGCAATAGGAGCACTCGTGCTGCTTGGTGGTGGTGCTGTGGCGGGAGCATTTCTGTACGGCGGGTGGGGAGCGCTTGGCGGACTCATCATCGGGTTTCTCGTGTTTGGGTGGATTTGCAGCACAATCGATGGTTGAGAAGTGGAAGTACATCATGCCGACTCTTGCCAACATTGAAGTCTTGGACGCTGCACACGAATACCGTGACTACGGATTTTCGTGCATTCCCCTTCTCGGGAAAAAACCTGCTATTGCATGGAAACAATTTCAAGAACGGCATCCGACACACGGAGAGCTTTTGGCATGGTTCGGTGTGGTGCAAAAATCACGAAGAAATATCGGCATCGTCACCGGAAGCATTTCCGGCATTGTGGCCGTTGATGTCGATTCCCACGCAATGGCGCAGTGGGTATGGAATCACCTGCCTCGCACCGATGTGATGACGCGGTCAGGAAATGGCAAAGGACACTTGTACTACAGAATTCCAAACGGTGTCACGATTCGGAACCGCGTCAGAATCAAAGGCAAAGCGATCGACATACGCGGAGAAGGCGGGTACTGCGTCGCTCCCCCATCACTGCATCCGGTCACCGGTCAACAGTATCAAAAGGTTGGCAACTGGAATCTTTCGGCAGTTCCGGAATTTCCTGTGGAATGGATCGACGAAGAGCCTGTGCATATCAGCGTTCCGATCCGTGAGACTGTGCAGCGCATCCAAATGCAGCAGAAACACATTACCGATCTATTGGCATACTGTCTCCCCATTCCATCAATCCAAGGGCAGAACGGCTCCAAAGGGTGTTTTCGGGTTGCCTGCCTGTGCCGGAGTGCAAGGCTTTCCCCGGAACAGGCATTTGCGTTCCTGCAAGAATGGCAAACCAAGTCCCCTCTCGTAGAGCCAAAATGGAATGACCGCGACTTACTCCACAAAATCGACGATGTGTACTCACTACCCAAAGAAAGGAACGAATGATGTTGCAAGTAATTCGACACGGTACGGGCACCTGCTTCTGGTGCAGTACGGACACGGAAGATGGTGCGGAGATTCAAGTAGAGACAAGCAAGATGTTTCTCTGCAAGAAAGACTTTTGGAACTTCCTGAAGAGCCGGGGAAACAGTGAGAGCAACGGACAGGCTAGGCAGGGCAAGGCTGATGCAAAAGTGGGAAACGAGCAATAGGGGCACGGTGGTGCTTCGTGTGCATCCGGTGCAATGCCAAGTGGTTTGCGCCGGTGCCGGAGCGCCACTGTCCCCGCTGTAATGTACGGGCAGCATCATCGGAGCAGATGGCGCCGCCGTGGATGAAGTGCAATGGAAAAGGTGTGACTGACAGATAAGATTTTGCTGTTGTCTTCTCGGAGGAGTATGGTTTCGCCAATGCCAAAGAAGAAATCAGTATCGATGCTTCCTGCGGAGCGAATTGAGAAATCAATTCTGCTCATTCGTGGTCAAAAAGTCATGCTCGATTCCGACCTGGCTCAACTGTACGACGTGGAAACAAAAGTCTTGGTGCAGGCGGTGAAGCGAAATCTCCAGCGTTTTCCTGAAGACTTCATGTTCCAACTGAGCAAGGAAGAGTTTGATGCTTTGAGGTCACAAACTGTGACCTCAAAAGGCAGGGGTGGCCGCCGCTACGCACCGTTTGCGTTCACAGAGCAAGGTGTAGCCATGCTCTCAAGCGTTTTGAAAAGTGACCGGGCTATCGATGTGAATGTTGCGATCATGCGGACCTTCGTCCACCTCCGCGAAATGCTTGCATCCCACAAAGACCTGGCCCGTAAGCTCACGGCAATGGAGAAAAAGTACGACAACCAATTCAAGGTAGTCTTCGATGCCATTCGGCAGTTGATGACCCCACCGCCAGAGCCAAAGAAGGGAAGCAAGATCGGATTTCGCACTGGAGATGAAGACGATGAGTGAAGCCAGCCCCTTTAAGGTCACAAACTGTGACCTCCAATAAATGAGATGTAACCGTGGTGGAAGATGATTACGAGGTGTAGGCATGAACCTGCGCGAAGCCGCAGCCTATTTGGAGATCGCACCGAAAACGCTCTACAAGTGGAAGCGACAGGCAAGGCAGAACAACGGCTTTCTCATCATTCATGGAAAGGCGGTGCCATTCCACTACCGACAGACCGGAGCGGCGGGACAAGGGCGGATTATGTTTGAAACAGAGTGGCTTGATGAACTCAAGCGAGCAATGGAAGGCAATTTTCCACCGCAACGAAAAGCACCACGACCATCGTTATCTCAAATCCATGTGGAACTTGGAATTCCACAAGGGTGAACCCTCTGGCTGGCGCCAGAAGCCCTCAGCATTGCATGAGCGTGCTGAGGGCTTCCTTTTTCTAACTTGCCTTCCGCTTACTCCCCCGCCCTACCGCCGCCCACAATGGTTCGTTGTACTCATCACACCATTGAGCGTAGTGATCCCAACAGACTTTCGGTGTGTTGCCCATGAGTCCTGCGAGCGTTTCGATGTTCGCAGGCTCTCCAGTATAGTAGCCACTGAGGATTCGCTTGGCGAACGTGTGCCGACACGTGTAGAGCGAGAGGTGTTTCTTCTCTGGGTCTTGGTCCCAGCCAAGATTTCGCTTCATCGTGCAGAAGGACTGCACGCCATTGCATCGCTTCCATGTTTTGTGTCGCGGTGTGCGAAAGAGTGGAATACCAGAGCCTTTGGGGAATCGAAGCATCAATGTGCGGATCACCTGCTCAACATCTGGAAAAAGATAGATGATCCGATCCTTCCCGGTCTTTTTCGCTGCCTTGTGTCGGTAGTTGCCATCGGCATCGGTGCCAGCATTGAGCTTGATGACCATCCCCTTCTCCGTCTCCTGCACGTAGTCCGCCGTCACTTTGGCAAGCTCTGAGAAGGGGCGGGCTCCTGTGAGCAGTAACGCGGTGAAGAACTCTCCTATCGGGCTCAGACTTACGGCTTTCTTTTTTGGTGTTCGATTGCAGTATTCGAGAACTTCCGTGATTTCGTCTTCCTTGAAGTACGTGACACGAGCAAATCCCGCAGGCTTCTTCAGTCCGCTGATGGGACTCGCACCGAGCGTTTCCTCTTCTTTCACAGCATAGTTGAACGCAGCAATTACCATTGCCATGTAATCACGTTTGGTGTTGTCTGACTTCCACGTTGGATGTTTTGCCACCCAGTCCCTGACATGCTTCTTCTTCAAATCCACTGCGGCAAGAGCACCGCAGTAGGAGCAGAAATCGTTCATCGTTCGTGAAGCCAGCTCATGGTACTCTGGACACGCCGTTGCCTTCAGATGATCCAAGTAGGCACTACAGACAGTGGCAACGAGTATGTCTCTTGGTGTACTGACCGGCTCAATCTGGAGCTTCACACGAGCAATGGCCAACTCTGCTTGTTGGCGGAAATCTTTGCCCTTGATCGGTTGCCCTATTTCATCCCGAAGCTTGGTACGCTTGCCGTCAATGGTGGCGTACCAACAGTCATCGAATTTGCGATGCCATGCAGTGCCGTTTGCTTGTCTTTTCCGATTTCTAGCCATTGAAACACTCCTCCAGTCTGTGTCTGGCTGCAACCAGACGGTAAGATGAAAGTGATGCCGGTTTCCGGCGTCTAGCCAGCCAGAGGGCACACATGGGGCTGCAACCCCGTGCCCTCTGGTCTTTTTTCGCACGGAGATTCCACCAGCACGGTGGAACGGTGGTAAGAAAGGTTACCGAGCATGAAAGTTTCCAGTTTGCGTCTTACCAATCGAGGTCGGCTGCAACCGATGTGTCCCCGATACTTGGTGCAAGTGATAAGTGCAATCGTTGTCGCACTCACATTGAGCCACTTGCTGCAAGTACAAGTCTATGCAACGACTTCCGACAAATCAATGTCTCGCCCGAACATCGTGTTGATTATGGCCGACGACATGGGTTTCTCCGACCTTGGTTGTTACGGCGCCGGCTACAAAACACCGAATTTAGACGGTTTGGCGGCGGGCGGATTGCGTTTCACGCAGTTTTATAATACCGGCCGCTGTTGGCCGACGCGGGCTTCCCTGCTCACGGGGCTCTATCCTCACCAAGCCGGCCACGCCATGAAATTTGGCCCCACGGCGCCGCCGGCGTATCAGGGAACTTCCCGCGAACGAGGGCCAATGATTTCCGAAGTGTTGGGCGCCGCTGGGTATCGGTGTTATCACTCCGGAAAATGGCATCTCGAAACCGGCGGGCGACCGAACCCGACGTGGCCGCTGGGCCGAGGTTTTGATCGTTCGTATTACACCAGAACGCAAAGCAATTATTTCAATCCTCGCTTGGTTTACGACGACCACCATTTGATCAAACGGCCCGGCGCCAAGGCCGAGTACTATCAGACCGACGCCATCAGCGATCATGCGGTGCATGCATTGCAAGAGCATGCGGCCTATCATTCCCAGCAGCCGTTTTTTCTTTACTTGGCGTATACGGCGCCGCATTTTCCCTTGCACGCCAAACCGCAAGACATCGAAAAATATCGAGGACGATTTTCCGCCGGTTGGGATAAAACACGCCAACAACGGCTGGCGCGCATGCGGAAAATGGGCATCGTCGATTGTGAACTGTCGCCCCGCGACGCCGACGCAGCACCCTGGGAGAGCCTCACGTCGGAGGAAAAGAAAATCTGGACCGACCGCATGGCGCTGCATGTCGCGATGATTCGTTGTCTGGACCAAGGCGTGGGGCGCGTCGTGCGGCAATTGAAGGAGATGCAGGCTTGGGAAAACACGCTGGTTCTGTTTCTTTCCGATAACGGCGCCAGTGCGGAGTTTTTGGTGCGGGGCGATGGGCACGACCCACAAGCGCCCGCCGGCAGCGCGGCGACGCATTTGTGTTTGGAAGTCGGCTGGGCGAACGCCAGCAACACGCCTTTCCGCTTCCATAAAATGTGGATGCACGAAGGCGGCATCGCCACGCCGCTGATCGCGCATTGGCCGCGGGGTATTTCCGCCCGGGGAGAACTGACCCACGCCGTGGGCCACGTGATCGACATCATGCCCACTTGCGCCGAATTAGCCGGGGCGAACATTCCCGCCAAAACGCCCAGCGGCAAGGCCGCCGCGCCACTGCCGGGAAGCAGTTTGGCAAGTGTGCTGCAAGGCGGTGCGCGCGAACCGCCGGCCTTCTTGTTTTGGGAGCACGTGGGCAATCGGGCCATTCGCCAAGGCGACTGGAAGTTGGTCGCCGAAAATGAAAAACCGTGGGAGTTGTACAACCTGCAGGACGATCGGAGCGAACTGCACGACCTTGCCGCGAAACATCCCGAATTGGCGGCGAAACTCGCTCAGCGATGGCAGACATTTGCCGACGCCACCGGCGTGGTCCCTTGGAATTCGCTCCCGCAGTCGCGGCGTAGTCCTGGCCCCAACTACCGGCGAAAGTGAACGAACAAACCGTTGGAGTTCATGCTTTAGCATGTTTTCGTGGTCGCGCGCCGTTGGAGTTCATGCTTTAGCATGTTTTCGCCGGCGCGCGCCGTTGGAGTTCATGCTTTAGCATGTTTTCGTCAAGTTGCATGCCAGCGGAAGCATCGTAAAGCGAGCGGCAGGAATAAGTTTACCTACCGCTTACCTGTACGACGGGCGTTTTAGCCGCCAGGCGATTTTGCCTCCTTCTGGGCTTGGGCCAGATCGCGATTCAGTCGATCGATCAATTCCCGCGTGATCGGTTCGCACCAGGAACCGCGAATAATGATGTAGCCGTCTTGCCACTGTCCCCAACGCGCGACAACTTCGCGTGTTTTCCAATCATGGGCCCGCTCGGCAAGGCGAATCACGATGTTCGACACTTCGGCGTCTTTCGCTTCCGGTCCGCCCAGCATGGCTGGACCTTGCCCCCGAAAAAAACATTCCACCACTTCCAACGGGATTTGAATCGGGGCGGGCGTCAAATAGATGAAAAGACTTTCGCCGTCGCAACTCAACCAAGGACGCAGCATCGCCCGCAGGGTGAAAACCAGCAGCCAACCGCCGAGCGCCGCCGCCATGCAGCCGACGACCGCCGCTGCAAAAACTCCCAGATAATAATAGGCGGCCGTCGCCAGCCCCGCGCCCATGAGCAACGCCATGATCGACAAAACAACGCCGACGCCGAACAATCGTCGATTGGAGCGCAGCCAACAAATATTCATGGGAAGCAGGTGCAAGGGTGGAGGTTTTTAGGGTGAGGTTTGCTATCGGACCGCCGACAATGTAACAGACCCAGCCACACAGCCGCAGGCGCCGCAACGTGAAAATCGGCGAAACCAAAAAGCCGGGCATGTTCAAAATACCCACATTTTCGATCGCCTTCGGGCGTGGCCTCGCTTTTTTTGGACGGCCTCAATGTGACGATAGTCCACCCAAACAACGGCTTCCACTGCATATCGCGACACTCGACCGGCTAAGGACCAGAAAGATTTTTCCCCCGGCCCATCCGCACCCGAGTCTGTTCGGCGCGGTAATTGCATGACGACAAACGAGTTATGTGGCGGATATAATGAAACATTCCGACTACTCCTTCTGGGAGGCGCTTTTGAGTTGAACAGCAACGATCGGACCACGACGCCGGAATCGGACGAACCGCCATTGTCGGACGGCGCCCTGCTGCGCCGCTTTCAAGGTGGTGAAGAAGACGCCGCAACCGCCATTTACCTTAGATACGCCAAACGGTTACAACGACTGGCCGAATCGCAGACGGGGGTCGAATTGGCGGTGCGGCTCGATCCTGAAGACGTCGTGCAATCGGTGTTTCGCACTTTTTTTCGTCGCGCCGCCCAAGGGCACTACGAGATTCCCGCCGGCGAGGAGTTGTGGAAACTGTTTCTCGTGATCGCTCTCAATAAGATCCGGTCGCTGGGACAATTCCACCGGGCCAAGAAACGCGATGTAAAACACACCAAGGATTTTTCCAAGGTCGAGCCGTTTGTTTGCTCGACCGACTCGCCCAACGAACATGCTTACCAGATTCTGCGCATGACAATCGACGATGTTCTCGGAGAATTGAGCGATAGTCAACGCCAGATGATCATGCTGCGAATCGAAGGAAATGATATCAACGCAATCGCCAACGCGACTGGCCGCGCCAAGCGGAGCGTGGAGCGCGTGCTGCAAAAATTTCGTGAAACGCTCGCCGAGCAATTGCAAGACGATTGATCGGCCGCGGCAATATATAAAGGCTCCGGATTTGACGTCTGGAACAAACAACAGGATCGGATTCCGTGGTTGACGTGCGACAAACCGAGGGCGTCTCGTTGGATGCTCTGATCGACCAATTTGAAGAAGCTCGCGCCTCAGGCGGCGCCGAGATAGAGTCTTTTCTGCCGCCCAGCGACCACCCCGACCATGGCGATATCTTGGTCGAATTGATTCGCGTCGAGTTGGAGCTGGGCTGGGAGGAGGAGCGCCGCCCGGCGCTGGCCGAATATCGAGCGCGTTTTGCCGACGCCTTCACGCGTGCTGAGCAGTTTGCGCCGATTGCGTTTGAAGAATATCGCCTCCGGCGAGCGGCTGGCGAACCATGCACGCGAGAGGAGTATCGGGACCGCTACGATATCGCCACCAACGCCTGGCCCGAATTGCCGGTCGGCTCCACATGCAGCGATAGCGACGCCGCCTCCGAATGGCTGCACGAACTTTCGCGTACCGATCCTGCATCGGCCAGCCGCATTGCCGGCGCGACGCGCGAGCTTCCCGAAATCGGCGACCAATTCCTGAATTTTGAGTTGGTTGGCGAGCTTGGACGCGGCGCCTTTGGCCGCGTTTTTCTAGCGCGCCAAGGCGATCTCGCCAATCGCTTCGTCGCCTTGAAAGTAACCGCCCAGATAAGCGATGAGCCACAACGACTCGCTCAGTTGCAGCACACCAATATCGTGCCGATCTATTCCTTGCACCAGTTGGGCGCGTTGCAAGCGGTTTGCATGCCGTTTCTGGGGCCGAACACGCTGGCCGATGTGTTGCAATCGTTTCAAGCCCGCCGTTCGACGTCTCTCTCAGGACGCGTATTCGCCAGCACGATGGAGGCTCGCGATGCGTCGACGGTCGTGGGCCGCGCGACGCTCGAATTGATTGAACACAAATCAGCCGATGGCCTGGGAAAGCCCGCAAACGCCGACACGCTCCGCCGGCTCGACAAAATGAGCTACGCCGACGCCGCCACGTGGGTTGTCGGACGGCTGGCTCGCGGCCTCTCTCATGCGCACGAACACGGGATCGTCCACCGAGATCTGAAGCCGGCGAACATCTTGCTCACCGACTTGGGCGAGCCGCTGATTCTCGATTTTAATCTTTCGTCCCAGTCGTCGGCCGTTGGATCTTCCGCCGCCATGATCGGCGGAACCCTGCCTTACATGGCGCCGGAGCACATCACGGCGTTGCAGCAAGGTAACGAAGTCGGGCCCACCGCCGATATCTATTCACTCGGCGTGATCCTCTTCGAAATGCTAACGGGCGGCTCGCCTTACACCGTCAGGCAAGGCTCTTTGGCGCAGGTTACCTCTCGAATGCTGGAAGATCGTCGGCAACCGGCGCCGTCGGTCCGGGAACGCAACGCCGCCATCTCTCACGACTTGGCCTCGATTGTGGCGAAATGCCTCGAATTGGCCCCGCAAGATCGCTATCAAACAGCGAAAGACTTGCAACAAGACCTGGATCGGCATCTGGCCCAACTTCCGCTTTTGCACGCCCCGAATCGGTCGGTGAAAGAACGGATGCTAAAGTGGCGCCGCCGGCACCCTCGTTTGTTGTCGGCGGCAACCATGACGGCCGTTGCCGGCGTGGTTATCGTTACGCTCTTGATGGCTTGGGTGGCTCGCGGACGAACCATTGCCAGAGCCGAAGCTTCGCGGCAAGCCGACCAGTTTCTGGAGCAAGTCGGGATGGCGCGAACGACGCTCAATATTCCGGGCGTCGACGAACGCTCGTTGCGCGAGGCGCTCGAATCCGCCGACAAAACAGCCGCCATGTACGATTTACTGGGCGAGCACGAGTTGCCGAACGAACACGATCTACGGGGTGGCGTCGCACTCGATCAGCAGCCTGGATTCCGGCTCGTTTCGTTGAAGAAACAAAGCACGCTTCGCCGCCGCGGCGCCGAATTGTTGTATCTATTAGGCGGCGGAAAGGCCGCGCTGGGCCAGAAGTGCGGACCGGGCCCTGAACGCGAGCAACTCTACCGGCAAGCGCTGGCCATAAACATAGCGGCCGAATCGGTGCTGGCGAGCGCCACGCCGCCCAAAGCGTTTTTACTGCAACGGGCCCGCTTGCTTCAGGCTGCGGGCCAAGAGCAGTCGGCGAACGAATGGCGCGCGCGCGCCGACCAACTCTCCGCGAATTCCGAATTCGACCGCTACTTGCTGGCCTTTGAGTCGGGCCAAAGGCATGATTTCCAAACAACGGCTGCATTGCTCGAAACTCTTTTGCGCGACAAGCCACAAGACTACTCCGCTTGGTTTGGACTTGGCAGCGCACACTTTGGCGCTGGCCGTTTCGCCAAAGCCGAGGGATGTTACACAACCTGCATCGCCTTGCGTCCCAAGCTGCATCTGGCCTACCTCATGCGAGGCGTCTCGCGACTGCAACAGCAAGCGTTCGGCGAGGCGAAGCAAGACTTCGACGCCGTGCTGCAACTGCGCCCGCATCTTCCCTCCGCCTTGGTCAATCGCGCGCTGGCCCGCCGTGGACTCGCCCAGCCTTCAAAAGCGATTGCAGATATCTCGGCGGCGCTCGACGCAGGCGCCGAGGAAACGCGAATTTACTTCATCCGGGCAAATTTCAAGGAGCAAATTGGCGACGTCGCGGGCGCCAAGGCCGATCGCGCGGAAGGCTTGCGCCGCACGCCGCGTGATGCACTGAGTTGGATCGCGCGAGGCGTCGCGCATTTGCCGGACGCCCCCGAACAATCGCTGAGCGATTTTCAGCAAGCGCTCGTGTTGGATCCTCATTCAACCGTCGCCTTGCAAAACATCGCGCATGTGTTGTCGGAGAGATTGCACCGCAACGACGAAGCACTAGCCGCGATGGATCGACTCGTCGAAATGAATCCCGACGACCAACGAGCGCGCGCCAATCGCGGTGTTTTACGGGCCAGATTGGGGCGGCGCGCAGAGGCCATTGCCGATGCGGAGGCGTCGGCCAGAGGTCAGGCGTCGGCGCCGACCATCTATCGGGTGGCCTGTATTTACGCGCTGCTTGCCGGAAAATCTGAAGGTGGCGATACCGAACGCGGCGATACTGAACGAAATAATCCCCACGATGGCCTGCGGAAACAAGCCGTGAAGTGGTTGGGGAAATCGTTACGCGCGCAACCCGCCTTGGTCGCCACTGCGCTGCGAGATCAAGATCTGGCCGCGCTTCGCGACGACCCGACCTTTCGTCGCCTGCTTGGCGCCGCACGCGCCTTGGAGCAAACGACGGGTCAAAACGAGTGAACGCGGGATGGAAGCGAAGAAACCGTTCACTGTGGCGCGGAAAAACGTGATAGCAATCCACCCCACGCCGTGCTTTCCTTCTTCGCAACCGTTTATCGATTATTTGTTGTCGGATCGATGGTAGTTTCGATTTCCTCCGCCGCCGTGATCGGTCAAACAAAGGGTAACCGTTCACGGAGTTTGCTTGGAATGTTCATCATTCCGCGGGCTTGATTTTACAGGAGGGAACGGAGAGAACGGAGAATCCTGTCTGTTTCCTCGTTTCCTCTGCAAATAGCATGACGCACGAGCTGATTGGTTCCGCCATCGAAGTTCATAAGAATAAAAGGGCCCGGTTTACTGGAGTCCATTTATGAAAGGCGCCTGACGATGGAACTCCTCGATATTCCGCTGGGGCTGATCATCCACTTTAATGTTTTGAAATTGACGGACGGCATTTCCAGATTGATCCTGCCTGGCGCCAACACTGAATGATTCCGCACTTTTCTCTGTTTTCTCCGTTCTCTCCTGTTCCATTCGTGTCAGGCGGAGTGAACGCGAGCGAGAACGGAGGGTTGCGTTTTTACGACCGGTGAAAATCGTGATCAGTCACGCAAAGGATTGTGTCGTTTTCAACCTTGCGCATAATACAAGTGCTGTTGTCTAATCGAGAGGTTGCGATGGAATCCCCCGCCACGCCGTTTTCCGTTGTCGCAAAGTTGCTGGCCCTCGTGTTCATTGCCGAAGTCGCGGTGATGTTCGTGCTGCCGCTTGCGCTGCCAGCGGAGGTTGATCCCCGTTTGGAGGCTTTGGTCGACTCCTGTCTGCTGACGATGCTCACGGCCCCTCTCGTTTGGTGGGTGATCATCGGTCCTCTCCGAACTTCGGCGGACGCCGAAAAAATGGCGGCCGTAGCGCAAATAGCCACGGGAGTGGCGCATGAACTGCGGAACCCGCTGACGTCGGTCAAATTGCTTGTGCAAAGCCAGCGGGAAGCCGATGACGTATCTGAGCAGTTGGCCGAAGATTTGCAAATCATCGAAGACGAAATTCGGCGCATGGAGCGGTCGATTCAAACATTTCTCGATTTCGCCCGGCCGCGGCGGCCCGAACGCCGCGATATCGACCCGGCAGACGTCGTGCGGCGCGTCTTCTCGCTCATCAAGCCGCGGGCGAGAAACCAAGGCGTGGCGTTAAAACTCGTCGAGCCTGACGCTCCCTTGACCGTTCACGCCGATTGGGAACAGCTCTTTCAGGTCGTTCTTAACCTGTGTGGAAATGCTCTCGACGAAATGCCCGGCGGAGGAGCTATCGAGATTCAACTCGAACAAGCCGATGGCGCGGTGCGGCTGGTCGTCCAAGACACGGGGCCAGGCATCGCTCCTCAGATTCGCCCCAAACTGTTCCAGCCATTTGTCACCAGTAAAGAGGCGGGGGTCGGCCTGGGAATGGTGATCTGCAAGCGCATTGCCGAGGCGCATGGCGGAAGTTTGCAGGGCAGGAACTTGGAGCAGGGCGCCTGCTTCACGTTGGAGCTTCCGGGAAACCCGAAACCGGCATGAGATTTGCTTCGTAATCTTACTCGGCGCCTTATCGGCCTCGAAAGCCCGATATTACCAGAAGCCCGATATTACCAAAAGTTTGCATCCGCGTAGCGAGAGGAATCATGCCTGCTCTGCTTGTGATCGACGACGAACCCTCCATTTTGCACGCCTTTCGACGCGTGTTTGGCGATCCCGATATTCAGTTGCTCACCGCCGAGCGCGCCGCCGACGGAATTACCGCGGTGCGTGAACATAACCCGGATGTCATCATCCTCGATATCAATTTGCCCGACATGACCGGCTTGGAAGCCTTCCAAGAAATCCGTGCGCTGCGCCCCAAGACACCCGTGATTTTTATTACCGGTCATGGCACGACCGAAACCGCGATCGAGGCCACTAAACGCGGCGCCTACGACTACCTTTTTAAGCCGCTGGAGTTGTGCGAACTGAGGCGGATTGTCGAAAGCGCGTTTTCCATTGCGCAAGCGCAACGCGTTGCGCCGCTGATTGAAACAGACGATCTTTCCGAGGAGCTCGAAGGCGATATTCTCGTCGGCCGCAGCGCCGCGATGAACGATGTCTACAAGGCGATTGGCCGCGTCGCTTCCCAAGATGTCAATATATTGATCACCGGTGAGAGCGGCACGGGTAAGGAGCTTGTCGCGCGGGCGATCTATCACCACAGCAAACGCGCTGAGGCGCCGTTTTTGGCGATCAATTGCGCCGCGATTCCCGACACCATCCTCGAAAGCGAGTTGTTTGGTCATGAAAAGGGCGCCTTCACCGGCGCCGACCAACTACGCATCGGAAAGTTTGAGCAGTGTTCCGGCGGGACGCTGTTCCTTGATGAAGTTGCCGACATGAGCCCGACCACGCAGGCCAAAATCTTGCGACTTGTCGAAGAGCAGCAATTTGAACGCCTGGGCGGCAATAACACGGTGAAAACCGACGTCCGCTTGATCGCCGCGACGAATCAGAACCTGGAGCAATCGGTGGCCGAGGGAGCGTTTCGAGAAGACCTGTTCTTTCGGCTGAGTGTCTTTGCAATTCCGTTGCCGCCGCTGCGCGAGCGAGGCAATGACCTGCCCCGGCTTGTGGAGCACTTTGTTCGACGTTTCTCCCGAAAGCTGGGCAAAGACGTAAACGAAACGTCGGCTGAAACGTTGAAGTTGCTCGAAGCATATGCCTGGCCCGGCAACGTGCGAGAGTTGCAGAGTGTCTTGAAACAGGCGTTGCTTCATGCGGCGGGCGGCGTTTTGCTTCCCGAATTCCTGCCGGCGTTCATTCGCACCACGCCCGGCGCCTCGGTCGAGAGGCCCAACGGATCTTTCAGTATGGAAAAATGGGACGGCTTTATCGCCAACGCCATTCACGAACGCTCCGAGAATCTGTACGAAGAAGCCACCTTGATGACCGACCATCATCTGCTCATGCTGGTGCTCAGACACACTCAAGGGAATCAATTGCAAGCGGCCAAAATTTTGGGAATCAGCCGCGCCACGCTGCGCAACAAACTGCGAACCTTAAAAATCAACCTGGGTGAGATAAAGTGGTAAAAAACCTCCCAGGCAATGGGCGTTTTTTTGCCAGCTCCCTGGCGAGGCAGCGGTTTTATTCAAAAACAGAGTATTTTTTTCGCGTTTTTATGATGGCGCGCTAATTGCAATAGCAACAGCGGCGTTCCGACCAACTAAATGTTTGCAGCCTCGTGGCGCATTGGAACGCCGGATTCCGCTACTCTTTATAGTAGAGAGTAGGATAGCTATCCGTCGCAGGGATCTGCGATTCATCTATGCAACTCAACCGGTTTTTTGATGCGACACCGAAGACCCGACCCTCTATCGTTTCGCCGCCGCAAGCGACGCATACTTCTGGAGCCTCTCGAAGCACGCCTAATGCTTGACGGCGAGGGGCTGCCGTGGGCGGCGCCGAATTTGACGCTGAGCTTCGCGCCCGACGGAACGAATGTCGCGGGATACGAGAGCAATCTGTTTGAATCGCTTGATTCGCTCGGCGCTTCATCGGTCTGGCAAGACGCCATCGTGCGCGGCTTCGACACGTGGGCCCAATACGCGGCTGCGAGCGTCTCGACGATGTCTGATAGTGGCGCCGCCTTCGGTTCGCCAGGGCCCACACAAGGCGACCCCCGTTTTGGCGATGTGCGCGTTGCCGCGATCCCCATGCCCAACGACATTATCGCGATGTCGGTTCCCCACGACGAAGTAATCTCGGGTACATGGGCGGGCGACATCCTGTTCAACTCGAATGCAAATTTGAACAACATTGCCGAGGTTCTGGCTGTTGCCGTCCATGAAGCGGGCCATGTTTTTGGACTAAGCCACAGCACCGATCCAACGTCGCCGATGTTCCAGCACGGAATAACCGCCGCGCTTTCGCCGACGCCAACCGATATCAACAATCTACAACGATTGTATGGAGTGCCTGATACAAATGACGGATCGGTCGACGACGGCGGAGAGGGATCGGACGATGCAAATGACGGATCGGACGACGGAGACGGATCGGACGACGGTGGATCGGGAGTGGGAAGTGAATTCGAACAAGAGCACGCCGACGACGCCCCCGCCACCGCAAACGGGCTCCTGCTTTCGCCCAACTTTCAAGGCGCGATCCGCTACGACGCCACCGGGAATATCTTTGACCCAACCGATGTCGACTTCTTTCAATTGGCGCCCATTGACGACGCGACGGAACAGGCCGATGTGCTGACGGTCACGGTGCGCGCCTCGACGCCCGAAGGGTTGATGCCGAAAGCCGTCATCGTGGATCAGAACGGTCTGGTTGTGGAGTCGACGGTTCTGGCCAATGCGAACGGCGAGTTTATCGTACAGGCGACAGGCGCCGATCCTCGCTTGTCTTACTTCGTGGAAGTGAAAGCCGGCGACGGCTCTGGCGCCAACGCCACCGGTAGCTACGAATTCTCCGCGACTTTTGGAACGCGGGAATCCGTGTTGGATCTGATTGCCGCTGGAACGCTCAGCCCCGAACAGCCGACGGCGTCCGAGGTGCTGCACGTGAGTGAAACGCGGCTGATAAACTTCGTCTTCGCGACCGCTCCGGTCGAAACAGAAACATCTTCCATCGCCTGGGTTGTTATTTATGACGCGAATGGAAGCCCTGTATTTCGGGCCGCCGCCAGACCCGGCGAGACTCGCTCCGCCAACACCTTGCTGCTCGCGCCGGGTGATTACCAGATTGAATTCAACATCAATACTCCCGACGGCGCCACGCCGGTCGCGATCAACTACCGTTTGCTGTCTCGCTCGATCTCGGTGCCGGTTGGGCCAGGCGCGATCGACCCCACCGGAACGCCGATCTTGCCGTGCGGCGCGTCCGGAGCCGACCCCTACTATTGCAATCCAACCGGCGGGTCGGGAGCTGACCCGTTCATTTTTCCAGACCCCAATTCGTTCAACTTTCCCGACCCAGTCGTGGTGATAACTCCGCCCTGGAACGACCCGGGCAATTGGTATTGGGACGGCGTCTCTCCTCCGAGCAATCTGCCAACGCCAATTGGCTCCGCTCCTCCAACTCCAACTCCAACTCCAACTCCAACTC